>NZ_LZHJ01000035.1:0-2075 GCF_001690815.1 Gilliamella sp. GillExp13
ACGCTTATGGTTCCATTGATAGCCGAGCTTTCTGATACGATTAAAGCATTTAGGAAAGCCCCAGCGTAAATGCCGGTCTGTGATAGCATTCAATACCGAAACAATCACCGAATCATCCTGTAACTTAGGTTGATAATAGTAAGCACAACGGCTTAAGCCAACGATAGCGCAGCTCATAGCTATAGTAACAGAATGATTTTGTTGTAGTTGCTGTGCCCACGTTTTACGTGCCTTTGTGGGCACTAAAGCTTTTTTATGATTTCTTCCTGAAGCTGTGATTTTAAGCTCAGCTCGGCAAACATCTGCTTAAGTTTGCGGTTTTCAGCCTCCAGCTCTTTTAAGCGTTTGATATCCGAAGTTTCCATGCCGCCGTATTTTTCCCGCCATTTATAAAAAGTTGAATTACCCATGCCATATTTACGGCAGAGTTCCTTGACAGGAATACCTGCTTCAGCTTCTTTTAAAATAGCGACGATTTGATGTTCAGTCATTTTTTTCATCATTAAATCCCCTTTTACTTTTATCATAGAGAATTTTCTACTTTTTTGCTGTACTATTTTAGGGGAGAGTTACAAAATGATCATCCATCTAACCAGAAACAAGCAAAGATAAGCTCATGAATAATTACATACAACCTGATTTACAATCATAACATCCTGTCAAAACAATTGGAAAACATATTATCACTTGCGACAATACTAAACTTCAATTTCAAATCACCATTAACCGTTTTTATCCGCATTTCTAACTTCAAAGCAAAGATTTGAATAGACTATTTCATTAAAAAACTCTTTTATCCTTTATCAATTATCGATTAATTTTACTTGTAATATACCCTTCCAGTTGGAAGGGTCAGTGAAAAGTAGTTATTTCTTCTTATATTATTTTCTAAAATTTATGGAAGTGGATTTGATCCTCGCCAAAAAAGTGGACAAAAGTCGCCTCTTTGATATAAACAAAAATCATAGGAGACAAATATTATGGTTAAAAAATTTAATATCGAATTTAAACAACAATCAGTGGATTATGCGTTATCTAATGCACACCTTTCTATCAGCGAACTTGCCAACCATCTAAGTGTGGGTAAATCAAAAATGGATTAGGCAACTTTCCCCGAATAAAACCAGCCGTCGGGAGTTAACAGCTGAGCAACAGCGGATTATGGCGTTAGAAAAAGAGATTAAAGAACTGAAAATGGCCAATGATATACTAAAAAAGGCACATGTGCATTTCATCAACAATCCAAGTCGGTGAAGTACACTTATATGAAAAATCATTTAACCAGCTATCCTGTTACTAGGATATGCTCATTACTTGGTGTCAGTTCATCAGGTTATTATGCTTGGTTAAAAAGAGCAAACAAATCCGCCAAACTCAGCGAGTATATCCAAAAACAGTATTGGCAACATAAAGCCCGTTTGGGTGCACCAAGCCTGCTTCATGATGCAAGAGAAGCGGGCTATCAAATTTCAGAAAGGACAATTAGCCGTGTTTTGCAACAATTGGGATTACGTAGTTTGAGATTGCATAGTAAAGCAGCACGTAAATTCAAGTATAAAACAGACACGGCTCATCACAATATTGTGCCCAACACGTTAGATAGACAATTTAACCCTGATAAGCCTAATAAAACATGGGTAACCGATATTACTTATATTAAAACGGGGGAAGGTTGGTTATATTTGTCGGTGATTATCGATTTATATGGACGAAAAGTGATTGCTAGGCAAACCAGTCGCTACATAGACCGTCATTTAGTGTGTAATACATTAAAACAAGCCTTATTTCGGCGTCACTTTCCTAAAAATGTACTCATTCATAGTAACCAAAGAAGCCAATATTGCAGTGCTGATTTCAAGCAATTATTATTACAATATGGGCTAAGGCAAAGCATGAGTCGAAGAGGAAACTGCTTTGATAATGCGGTTGTTGAGAGTTTTTTTCATACACTCAAAAACCATATTATTCATGACTGTTACTACAAAACGAGGAAGCAGGCTAATAAAGCACTATTTGAATATATTGAAATCTATTATAATCGGATACGCCGTCATTCAGCCAATGGCTGGGTATCA
>NZ_LZHJ01000036.1:0-464 GCF_001690815.1 Gilliamella sp. GillExp13
CGCGATAAGTTCGTTATCTTCAGTTCGACGATTATCTTTTGCGATGAATGAGCCGGTAGTTTGGTACTGCATTATCCAATTATCTAATGCTGATTTGGTGAGGTCATACTCTGCGACGATATCCGCACGTTTTTTACCATTTTGATATAGCATGACCATTTGTTTTTTGAACTCGTTAGTAAAGCTACGTTTTGCTCTTCGTGATGAATCGATTGCCATTGTTGTTACCTTCTCTTATTTTTAGTTTATCATAACAATGACCTTATAAAACTGGTACTAATTAGTGTAGCCGATCCACTTCATGCTTTATTACAGCCCAGAGCAGATTGCTGCACGTTTAAAGAAAGTCTGTGTCCAATCAATCTATAACTACCTTTATCAGAATAAAGCGCGCTATGAACAATTCAAACCTTATCTAAGGCGAAAAGGCAAAGCCTATAGGCATTGTAAGGCACCGAGTATTA
>NZ_LZHJ01000037.1:0-24095 GCF_001690815.1 Gilliamella sp. GillExp13
GCCAAGTTGAAAAATACCTCATGCTTTATTACAGCCCAGAGCAGATTGCTGCACGTTTAAAGAAAGTCAGCGTCCAATCAATCTATAACTATCTTTATCAAAATAAAGCGCGCTATGAACAATTCAAACCTTATCTAAGGCGAAAAGGCAAAGCCTATAGGCATTGTAAGGCACCGAGTATTAAAGAAGGAGACCGCCGTTATAAACGGTCAATTAAACAACGTCCAAGTTATGTAGAAAGCCGGAAAACGCGAGGACATTGGGAGGGAGATACGATTATTAGCCGTAAAGACAACCAAGCATTGGTGACATTAGTTGAACGCAAAACAGGGCTAGTATTAATTGGGCGCCTCAATCAACGTACCGCCTCCGAAACGAGAGATATGATAATAAAATTGCTAACGCCGTTTGAAAAAATGGTTAAAAGCATCACCTTTGATAATGGAACCGAATTTAATTATCATCATGCTATTGAGTATTATTTAAACACCACCGTGTACTTTGCGGAGCCTTATAAAAGCTGGCAAAGAGGCACAAATGAAAACACCAATGGCTTAATACGTCAGTTTATACCTAAGCCAGCGGCCATTTCATTAGTTGACGACAAAGAGATAAAAAAAATACAATATCTATTGAACACACGCCCAAGAAAACGGCATAAGTTTAAAAGCCCTGCCGATTTTTATTCTAAGGAGCTAAGAAGAATTGCACTTCATGGTGTAATCTAGGGTTTTTAAAAGAGGTGAGTTTACTGAGTAATATGTAGGAACTACTTGTATTATTTATCGTAATTTGAGAAACAATGGTAATAAAAAACATAAAAAAATAGCGCCTTATCACCAGAAGGCAATATGACGCTAAAATCATAAAAATAGCCGTCACTGATTCAGAGAGTTACGTTTCAGTTAATCTGAGTTTTATATATACTCGATATTATCATATATTGTAGAATCATTAACGTTTACACGCTATTTTACTATTGTCACCCTTTTCAGCTTCACGTGTAGAAACATAACCAGATAAGTTAACTGTAAAATAAATATTATACTTAGCATAATCTATTTCTCTAGTCCAAAAAAGAGCATAGTAAGTATTATCTTTAGGCCAATTTGATTTAGGATAGTTTTTATTCGATAGCCAGCCCCATTCCCCCATAACTGAACCGCCAATTGATCGCGTAAAACTATTGGGATAAATTTTCCAATTCTGATTTTCTGCAACATTAATAGCTGGAGAATTAGTATAATCTTTACGTAAAGGTATATTATCCATTCCTCCACATAAATTGATTGCATTAGATAAATTTATATTGTCGTTATTTTTAGGTTCTAACCACACAGAAGTTGGATTAAATGTATAATCATGAATGATTGAAGTATCTCTTTTTAACGTTGTCCTCACCGTAACATTTCCTGACGGCTTACTATTAAGTTCTATCACCCCGTTTTGATCAACAGAAACACCTCCACCTGGGTTATTGAGTATTTGATAACGATAATCATCTTGTGCACCTATCATCACTAATTGAAATTTAGCCCCAGGAAAGCCAGTTGTTGGAAATGTTTTACCCGATTCTATTGGATTAGCTTTAAATCCCCTGTTATAAACATAATCAGCACTATACCCTCCACCAGCGTTAGGATGTCGGCTTATATTAGTACCATTCCAAGCCCAAGGTCCTGAAATTGGGTTAGATGCCTGATTAGGCTCATATGATCGCCATTGTAGATTAGGTGAAACAATCACATCATTCGGTTTTGCATAACAAATTTGCGATTTTAGGGCTATTTGGTAGGTCTTAGCTAGGGTAATTTGCTTGCTTTCTTTTGGAATACCATACTCAGAATAGGTTTTTACTTTTGTTTCAAGAATCAATTTTAATGGCATTGAAAAGCCACTACCACAACCTATAATTTTTTTCTTATCATTACCTATTATTCTTACGCCATTATTGTCATACCACCAATAATTAGTCGATTCAACCTTAAACGGCTCCTGTGGATCGGCACTATCACCATCTATATCTCTGTAATTTTCAACTTTATCTAAGTTTGTTGGAGTATAAATCGCCACTTTAAAATCGTTAAGCGTTAAATCACCATCAAATTCTTTCACTTCACTAGATTTTATAGTGCCACTCGCCTCACTGTAAAAAACACCGTTGACAGTAAAACCATGTTTATCTGCACTCGATAACGCCACCACTTGCGGTGCATTCCCTGTAATAACCTGACTCGAAGTTGCTGTTAGTATTGCATTAGCTGAACCAACATGTATCCATTGTGATAATAAGATTAAACCCATTATTTGAGCAAGTTTCGGTTTTGAGTGAGCTGTAAGTGTTGTTATTTTGGCAACAAAGTGAGATTTGCAATGGAAGTGTTTAAAACAGAAAGATAACAGTAAAAATAAAACGTTTTGCCGTAATATTAAAGGTGAAATAAAACGATTAACAAAATGCCCGATGCCCGATGCCCGATGCCCGATGCCCGATGCCCGATGCCCGATGCCCGATGCCCGATGCCCGATGCCCGATGCCCGATGCCCGATGCCCGATGCCCGATGCCCGATGCCCGATTAAGTCTATATTTTATCATAATTTTATTATTCCTCATACTTATTTTTCTTAAATTTATTCTTATAAAATAAACAGTTAATATTATTTTTAGCATAAAGTAGTATATAACTATGCTACTCTATTTTAGAATAAAACCCTCGTTTTTCACCTGTTTTTTTGTAAAGTTTTGTTAAGCATATAAAAATCCTTAAACAATCGAACCACTGTATATGTGGTTAACTTTTCCTCTGTTTATAGAATTAGTAAGGTATTGATGCTACATACATTGGTTTTTATGGTAAGTTTTAATGGCATTGAAAAGCCACTGTCACAACCTATAATTTTTTCTTATCATCATCAGTTATGCCTCTACCGCTATTGTCATACCACCAATAATAAGTCGATTCAACTTTAAACGGATGCTGTGGATCAGCATTATCTATATTATTATAATTCTCAACCCTATCTAAATTGTTTGATATATAAGTTACCACTTTAAAATCATTAAGCGTTAAATTACCATCAAATCCGTTCACTTCACTAGATTTTATAGTACCACTCACCTCACTATAAAAAACACCGTTGACAGTACAACCATGTTTATCTGCACTCGATAATGCCACCACTTGCAGAGCATTCCTAGCAATGACCAGACTTGAAGTCACTTTTAGTATTGCATTAGCTGAACTAACTATAGCCAATTGTGATAGTAAGATTAAGCTGGTTTTGATGCTAGACTATTTTACAATAAACTTCTTTCCCCAACTTTTTGTAAAGTCTTGTAGCCACGTTAGCTTTTCAATTTCATCATTAATAGATATAATCTATTTAATCAACTATATTTAACAACTTTTCTTTAATTTAAAGTAACGTATAGTATTTATATGTAAAAAACTTATTCGAGGTGAAAATGTATACTGTAATTTTTGGGCGTCAAGGTTGCCCTTATTGTGTTCGAGCTAAAGAACTAGCTGAAAAACTTTCTCAAGAGCGTGATGATTTTTCTTATCGTTATGTTGATATTAACGCAGAAGGCATTACTAAAGAAGATCTGTCTAAAAGTGTAGGTAAACCTGTTGAAACAGTACCTCAAATCTTTATTGATGAAAAACCAATCGGTGGTTGTACTGATTTTGAAGCTTATGCAAAAGAGCATTTAGGCTTATTTAAAGAATAATGTAAATGAGTGTATTAAATTCAAGCCACTATTTGGTGGCTTTTTAATATTTACTTGTTATTAACGACCTGGTAGTTTTTTCCAAGTTACCTCGTTACGTAAATAAGTTGGTTCTACTTCCTCAACATTAACTACTTCATTCTTTAACCATTTATTCTTAGCAATAACTACTAGATCTTGTGCATGAGGTAATAAGATATCACTTTGTCTTATTCCTTTAATCATATCTGGATAAGTTTGCCAACCAGTGCCAGCACAATAACTATCATTACCTATATTTTCTACTTTTTCTATTACTTTTTCAGGTGCAATAACACATTCTGGAATAACTATTTGCCATTGATTATTGGTGTAATAGTATTGTCCTAAATAGATTTCCCCCATTCTGGCATCAATTGTAGCAATGACTTTTGTGGCTTTTTGTGTTCGATATACACCTTGAGCCAAGGTCATCAACGTTGAAACTCCGATCATTGGTTTGTCAATGCCTAATGCTAAACCTTGTGCAACACCAATGCCAATTCTAACACCAGTAAAACTACCAGGTCCTTGTCCAAAGGCTATGGCATCAACTTGAGCAAGTGAACAATCTGATAGTGCAAGAAGCTTATCCACCATTGGTAATATTTGCTTAGTATGATCGCGTGCTGATATGATGAAATCATGAGTGATTTCATTACGGTAAATTAAAGCTACCGAACATGCTTCTGTTGAGGTATCAATAGCTAAGATAGTACTCATTTCTTTTCCAAAATATTTAAGTTTATAAGTTAGTTTTAGATAATAAAAAATTAATAACTTTATTTACATCTCGTGTTCTTGGCGATGGAGGTAAACTATTAATAAAGGTTGCACCGTAAGGTCTCATAACCAAGCGATTGTCACAAATAATAATTGCTCCGCGGTCATTATGATGGCGAATTAATCGACCTACACCTTGTTTTAAAGTAATAACAGCTTCAGGTAATTGCACATCATTAAATGCATCTCCACCTTGCATTTGACAATCCTCCATACGAGCTTTTATTAAAGGATCGTCTGGAGATGTAAATGGTAATTTATCTATAATAACACAAGATAAGGTATCGCCCCGAACATCAATACCTTCCCAAAAACTACTGGTAGCAATTAATAAGGCGTTTCCGCTATGTATAAATTGCTCAAGTAATTTTACTTTACTTGTTTCACCTTGTACTAATACTGGTAATTTGGTGAGTTCTTTAAACTGTTTTGCTAAAGCATTCATCATGGCATAAGAAGTACATAGGAAGAAACAACGACCATTGTTTGCTTCAATAACTGGCAATAATATATCGACCAATTTTTCAGCATTACCTTGTTCATTAGGAGAAGGAATATAACGCGGAACACACATGACAGTTTGATGTAAATAATCAAATGGGCTTTCTAAAATAAGGGACTCGGCATTTGTGAGACCAAGGCGCTTAGTAAAATAATCTAATTTATTATCAACAGACAAAGTTGCCGAGGTAAAAATCCAACTACCTTTACGTTGTGCTAATAGTTCAGAAAATTTATCGGCCACTGACAATGGCGTTATCGCAAAAACAAAATAATTATAAGTACATTCATACCAATAACTAAACCCAGTTACATATGTTTCACTTAATTTTTTTAATAAGCTGATGTATTGATTTACTCGTTCAAAGCAGTTATCTAATGCTGTAGATCGTCCTATTGCCAACATTAAAACCTCACGACAAAAATCTAATGCATCAAAAAGATAAGATAACTCTTTTTTTATTGCTTGCTGTTTGAATAACACTCGCAAATTACCTTTAGGTAGTTGCTGATTAATTGCAATACGCAAATCTTGAACACTTTTTTGCAATTTATCTGCACACTGCTGTAGCTGAGACATATCTTTTACTTCAGTGCGATAGCTAAGCGTTATCTCTTTTGCAAGTTCTAGTAGCTGACGACTAGTTAACTGTTGTCCAAAATAGTGACAAGCCAGATCTGGTAACTGATGGGCTTCATCAAAAATCATTACATCAGCCTTAGGAATAAGCTCACCAAAACCTGTATCTTTTACCACAACATCGGCTAAAAATAGATGGTGATTAACAACCACAATATCCGCATTTAAAGCACGCTTACGAGCCTTGACAACATAACAATCATTATAATGTTCGCAGTCACTTCCAAGACAGCTTTCGTTTGTACTAGTTAATACGGGCCAAATTGGGTTTTCTTCCGTAACAGTTATACATTTGCTAATATCTCCATCTTTGGTTTTAATTGACCAATTTTTGACACAAACTAAATCAACACGTAAATCTTTATCAAGATCTCCGGCAGCTGCATATTGATTATACAATCGTTCTAAACAAAGATAATTCGATCTACCTTTAAGAAGAGATATTTTGCCAGTGTAATTTAATGCTTTTTTGATAATAGGCAGATCTTTACTAAAAAGTTGATCTTGTAGATTCTTGGATCCCGTGGAAAGTATTACTTTCTTTTCACTACGTAGAGCGGGTACTAAATAAGCGAATGTTTTACCTGTTCCAGTCCCAGCCTCAACAACAAGAGACTGTTGCTTATTTATTGACTCTGAGACTTTACTTGCCATGTTTCGTTGTGGCTCTCTTGCCACAAATCCATCAATAGCTTTAGCCAATAAACCATTCTCAGAAAAATCATCAATCACTTAAAATATACCTAATAAAAAGCTAAGTTCAACACACCAATAAAATTAAGAAAATATATTCTAAGAAAAATAAACGTTATGAAAAATATTATGAAACATTTCAAAAATGAGATGAATTTATTATTGCTGAATTGAATAATTAAAAAACTTAATATACTACATTAATTAATATTTTCAAAATATAGGTATCTACAAAGCATAGTATATAAACTACTTAGAATTGTCAGATATAGTATAAAAAATTAAAATTTGAGTTTTTATTTATTACCAATTCTATTAACAGCTAATTAAAAATAAATTATTGCATTATCCTCTTTTGCAATTATGATCATCACAATATTACTATTTTGTATATTAATTCAGTGAATTTATTCTAAATAAGGTGATATACATCTACTAAATTCATCATTGTCTACTTTTGCTAAAAAAGTTTTATAAAATACAATTTGTTTCGCACTCGGATTATTAGGAGACCAAATTTGATCATAACAATATGGTATTTCTACTAATAGATTATTTTTTTTCAAATAAGAATTATCTACCAAATTATTACACGTTTGTCGGTAATAGTCTTTCCATTTTTTACGCATTATTAGATTAAAATCGTCTGTTTGTTCAAATAGATTTGATTCTGAATAAATGGTTAAACATGGTTTATTGAATGCTGCTATAATATGCACTATAGAAGTATCAACAGTAATAACATATTCAGCTTTTTTGATTAAAGCAACGACATCTAAAATGGTGTTTGATTGAAATATTAATCCTAAGTCAAGTTTAACATTTTTAAGTTTATTGGGTTCACCAATAAAAACAATTTTATGATCTGGTTTGTTTTTTTTCATGAGTGAAACAATATACTCCATTTGCCATTGAGACAATTCACGCTTTCTTGCTCCACCAAAAGGGTTAATAATAACAAACTTATCTATATTATTTTCTAATATAAAATTATCAACATTTTTTTTATTATTATCTAAAGTATAAAGATCATAGTTTTCATCATAATTTTTAATGTTCATATACTCATATATTTTATTTAACTGATTAGTAATATGAGCATTATTATTATAATAAGGAATTGAAATATTATATGATTTTACATTACTTTTATTAAATCCCATCAAATGAGTTGAGTTAGTAAATGCACAAAATATAATTTTACGCATTTCAAATGAATAAAATGGTCTTGTATCAATTACCAAATCAAAATGATGCTTTCTAATTTTTTGTATAGTTTTAAATAAATCCTTTAATGAATAATCGTTATAACTAAATGTAGCTCTAACATTAGGATTATTTTTAAGAATATCTAAACTTGATTGTTGCGAAGAAACATAAACATCATAACCAGCTTGAGCAAGATTTTTTATTAAAGCGGTAGTTACAACCATATCGCCAATTTTATCATTACGAGCTATTAAAATAGTTTTTATTTTTGACGGTTCAAATATCGTTTTTCTTTTAGGAAAAGAACACATTAGAATTTTATTTAAAAAGTAAAAAAAATATAGTTTTATTTTTTTTCGAATAAACTTTAATTGCCAAAAAAAATGACTCATAACTAGAATTCCTATAATATTTTATTTCTTTTTTCTGTATTTTAATAATAAGTATTGAATGAAAAATTTTATTCCTTTATAAAAGTCACCTTTTCTAAAAAATGATTTCGCATATATACGATAGTCATTAACTCTCATTCTAGGTAGATAACTTTCTAAAGGTTTATTAGCCCATGGTGTAAAATGCTTGTAAAATACATATAAATTTTGTGCCGTTCCTTCATGTTCTTGATACCAAGGTTTTCTGGCACCAGTAAAGTGGATAAAAAATGGTAGAATATCTTCATTATCAAAGATTTTATTCTTTTCTGTTTCAGTCATCCATGTAAATAAATAATTCCATCTACAATCAACATACTTAACTTTATTTTGAAGAATAAGATTTAAAGCATCTTGATCAGGATAAACAAGTCTATATTGTTGCGGATTTAACAAAACTGAATTAACTTTATTTTCTATGTCAGAATCACACCAATTTTTTGTATTAATATAGAGAAAACCCGAATTAAAATAATTATCTGAACTTAACTCCAAACGAGTAATATTTTTTTCAATATTTTTTGAAATTAGAGAGTCAGAAACAACAGCACAAACCACTGAATCAATATCAATCTGATTAATTGATGATATATCACGAAAACATAATATATCAGCATCCAAATATATAAATTTATCAACTTCATTCTTCAGTAATCGAGGCACAAGAAGTCGAATATACATTGATCGATTGATATGCTGTAATTGATGTTCAGTCTGGTATTTATCTAATTCATTGTTTTCAATAAAATAACTTTTAATAGAAACATTCAATTGTTGTAATTTATGAACAGCCTCTTTTGGAACATCATAAAGAAATACATGAAATTGGAGATGATTACCTAAATTATTTAATTGAATTGATTTTATTGCTATAGCTACATATTCGAGATAATTACCATCAGTACAAAAGGCTACATTTATCACTTCATTTTTCATATATATTGTCCTTGTTATAGCATTAACAATAAATTACTGTTTATATCTTGAGTTATTTTCCAGTTTCGCGCCTAATATATCGATAGTACAAACTACCCCAAAACCAAATGGCTAGACAATTACTTTTTATTATATTCATTTTTTTGATATCACTTTTTGGTAAGTACTTTTTATTTACCAATTTCATATCACTAGTAAATTTTAGATCTTTATTTAGATAATAATAAATTTTTTTATAGTTAAATTGTTTTAAATATTCAATAAGAAGTCTTACTTTTAATTTAACTACTATAGATTGAACTCGCTGGTAAATCTCTTCTTTGTCGTTTTTAATGTAATTATGCTTCAAATAATACTCAATCCGTTCCCAAGTTACTATATTCTGTAAATATAATTCAATAGTAGCAATTGAATTTGTTACCGATTTTTCTCTATATAAATAGTTGAATAAATGATCTTTAACTACAGCCACTTCGCATTGACTTATAGCTTTAATAGTAAAAAAGATATCCTCACAAATTTTAAGGTCAGTATCAAAAGTAATATTCTTATCGAGTAAAAAAGAACGCTTAATTAGCATGCCTGAAATATGAAAACTTTTTTTGATAAAACTATTAAGTATATTTCCTTCTTCAAAAGATAGATATTCTTTAATACTTTTATTCTTTTTTACTCGATAAAAACCACAATAAACAATGTCAAAATCGGTTTGTTGTTGGCGAATTAACATTTTCTCAAAAAAAGAAGATTCATAAGTATCATCACTATCTAAAAAACAGATAAACTCACCTGACGCATATTTAAGAGCATTATTTCTGGCAACAGACACACCACTGTTATTCTGATGATAAACAATAATTTTAGCATTTTTTTGTTGGTATTCATCTATAAATATACCTGTATCATCAGTTGAACCATCATCTATAATGATTATTTGATAATTTTGATACGTTTGCTCTTCTATTGATTTTAATGTTTTTTCAATAACATCTCTTGTATTGTATGCTGGTATAATTACGGATATAAGAGGAGTATTATTCATATATGCCTTTAGTAACTTTTTAATTATAAATACATCGATTATCTAAAACTACTTATTAGGATAAATATAAAAAATGATCATTATTTGATTATCTTTTTAATAATTTATGTTTTAAATATAACAAGTAGTAAAGAAAAGCACAGATATATTTTCTTTGAGTGATTAAAAATTTAGCATAACGTCTGGTTGTAGATGGGGAAAGATTATTTGCTAAGGCTAGCTTGGCTTGATACCAAGGTGAGCCATCAATGAAATTTTGATAAGTTGATGTCAAATAGAGTTTAAACCAAGGTTTACTTCCCGAAGTATAATGTATAAAAACTGCACCCTTTTCAGCTTTTTGCTGATCCTCATGGCCGCCAACACTTAACAAAGTAAGACAATTATATTTTGTGGGTAAGTAATAAATATTATTACTTAATAAAATATTTAGCACATCCTGATCGGGAAATTTATAAGCAATCCCCTCATTTAATAAATTAAGTGCTTTTTCTGTGATATTAGCTTCATTCCACTTTTTCAAGTTGTATAACAAAACTCCAGAATTAAAATAACTACCATACTCAATTTGAAATTTTTTACATTGGGAATTTTGTGTATTTTCAACATCAGGTACTGCAGCAATAATTTTATCAGTTATATTTAAACTAAATAGTTCATCCAATGATGTCAAACATAAAGTATCACTATCAACATAAAGTAATTTAGTTACTTCTTTAGGAATAACTAATGGAGCAATAATTCGCAAACAAGCAGAAATAGGAAAATATTTTGTATTGTTAGCGTGAATCTTAAATTTATCATTCAGATAGTATTGCGTTATTGAAACATGATTTGATGAAAGCTGTTCTATTTTACATTTATTATCATTTGATACGTTTTGCATAAATAAATGAAAATGTAATTTTTTATTTGGATTGTTGCTAATAATAGAATACATATTAACGCCAGCTGGTAAAGCATAATTATTATCAAAGCATAGCAAAATATGCCATTGTGTTTTAGTATCATTACTTTCATCACCAATAATAGTTTTTTTAACTTCTATGAACTTAGTTACATCTATCATCTATAATAACCACTTCTGAATTATTTAATAATATTTGAAAATTAATCTAATTATTATTTTTTCTATATTTCTAGTTTAAACACTTATAAAATATTATCTCAATTATTTAAAAATAACCTTCTATATATGTTTTGTACATATAGTCTTCATTATTACTAAATTGTTGAACAGTCATGAAATTTTTCATAATTGCGTTTTTTCTAGATATATAATCAGCTTCTGAACATTGTTTAATAATATTTTCGATGTTATCAATTTCGCTTTCTTTAACTCTAATGATACCATCTTCATCGAAAAATTGATTTATTTTACTAGCACCTATATAAATAGGCACAGTTTGTGTGGCAAAACAATTTGTCAACTTTTCAGTAAAACAATACCCAGATATTTCATTTTCAAACACAATAGAATAACGGTAATCTTTCAATGTTTCATAAGGATTAACAAACTCTCCACCATCAAAAGTTCCAAAAGTATCAACCTTAGGATGATTTTTTAATTTAATCGCAGTTAAAATTCTTTTTAGATGCAATTCACATAATTTTTTATCTGACGATAACATTGAGATATCTTTATTTTTTTCATAAAACAAATTTTGTTGAAATATCTCATCTAAGTTTGGTAGCATTACAAAATCGCCAGAAAAAAGCTTTATATCGGCACAAAAAGGAACGAATCTTGCGTTAGGTATATCATTAAGAAGTTGTTCATCATAAGTAAAAATCAAATCAAAATCTTTCTCTAACCCTATATATTTTTGAAATATTTCATAGCTATCAGGTTTTATACCTTTAGTTTCAACCAAAGCACCAAAACGACCTGTTGGAGATCCCATTGTCTCCAACATACGTCCATGAGTATAAAGATGTAATGGAAGTTCAAAATTATATTTATCCCAATATATCAGATTACTTGTTTGTGAGGATGCATTAGGTTTATAATTATCTCTCAAAAAAATAACTCTTAATCTTTCTCCTTTTTTATTATAAATTTCAGGCTCAACAGGGCATAATCGAACATTATGCTTATAAATAGGAATATAAATATCTTGATATACTTTAGCTTTCTTTTTAGACAAAATATACGGTGGAGTGCTACCATACTTTTTGGTTAGAAAATATTTCTTTTTTTTATCTTTCACAAATAAACAAGCACAATCTGTAACAATTCTTTTAATACTCATTTAATATCTTATACTCCTAAATTACCTATATCCTATTGAGTTTAATAATGATCAATAAATTATTTCTTATAACATTACAGCTTATAAATGATTTGCTTGATATAATTTATTATAAAAACCATCTCTTAGAATTAATTCACGATGTGTTCCCTGTTCTATAATCTCTCCGGCATCAATAACTAGTATTTCATCAGCATTCTCAATGGTTGATAATCGATGTGCAATAACAATTGAAGTACGCCCTTTTTGTAGTTCAGAAAGCGCTTGTTGTATTGCATATTCCGCCTCAGTATCTAAGGCTGATGTAGCTTCATCTAAAATCAATATAGGATTATCACGTAATAGTGCTCGAGCAATTGCTATTCTTTGCCTTTGCCCACCTGATAATAGTATCCCACTTTCTCCCACTTTAGTATTAAATCCATGTTCACTTTGCATTATAAAATCATATGCGTAGGCTTTTTTTGCAGCTTCTTCTATTTGTTGTTGCGTATATTCACCAATTCTTCCATAGGCGATATTATTAGCTATTGTATCGTTAAAAAGATGAATGTTTTGTGATACTAAACCTATTTGATCACGTAAACAATGTAATGTGAAATCATGAATGTTATGCCCATCAATTAAAATTTGTCCTTTAGATATATCATAGAAGCGAGTAAGTAAACTTGCTATTGTCGTTTTTCCTGAACCTGAGCGACCAACTAAAGCAATTGTTTTTCCTGCTGGAACAGAAAAACTAATGTCTTTAAGAGCTGGTTCTTTTCTAGTTTCATAACTAAAAGTAACGTGATCAAATACAATATTTCCTTTTACACGATCAACACTAATAGATCCATTATCCTTTTCTAAAGGTTGTTCAAAGATTGCAAATAAAGTTTGACAAGCAGCCATTCCTTTTTGAAAGTTTGCATTAACACTAGTTAAATTTTTAATAGGTTGCATTAATGCTACTAGTGATGAAAAAACGACAGTAAATTCTCCAGCTGTAATATTTAAATCAGGATCACTTGCGGTTAATAACACAAAAGCAATAGCAAATGAGATCACCAATTGTATTATTGGCGTTGATAGTGCGGAGATAGAAACTAAGCGCATTCCATCACGACGAAATTTATTGCTAACTTTTTCAAAATTTTTTGATTCTTCATTCTGTGCACCAAAAACAATAATTTCTCTATATCCCTTTAGCATTTGCTCAACTGCCATGGTGACATTTCCCATAGAATTTTGCATGTTTTTTGCCAATTTTCTAAATTTTACTGAAATAAAAGAAATTAACCCAATTACAATAGGAGTGACAACAAGTAAAGATAGTGATAATTGCCAACTATTATAAAACATCGTATAAAATAGCCCACATATAAAAGCTGATTCACGAATTATTGTAATTAAAGCATCCGATGAAGACGCTGCGACCTGATCTGTATCATATGTTATTCGCGACAATAACCTTCCTGTTGAGGATTGATCGTAAAAACTTACAGGTGCATCAACAAAATGTGCGAAAAGCCTTTGTCGAATGCGCATGACAATTTTACCAGAGATCAATGCTAATAATACAGAATAACCATAATTAGCAATACCACGGATAAACACTAAACCAAAAATATAGATAGGCGCCATATATAAAAATTCTCGGTCATTCATTGAAAAACCAAGATCAAGTAAAGGGCGTAATAGGCCTATTAATGAAGTATCGGCAAATGCACTAATTATTAACAAAATTATTGATATAAATAATACTAATTTGTGTTGAGCAATATAGGGCCATAACTTAGTAAAAGTACACCAAGTTGAAGAGTCCTTATCAATATTGATACTTTCTTTATGATTATTCTGATTCATATTCATTATTTAATATTATTATGATTTGAATTGCATTTTATGCATTAAGGCATAAATACCATTTTGTTCAATAAGGTTATGATGATTACCATCCTCGACAATTTCACCATTATCAATAACTAAAATTCGATCCGCTTTTTCAATGGTTGATAATCTATGAGCAATAACAATTGAAGTTCTATTTTTTTGTAAAACTTCAATGGCTTCTTGTACTAGCCTTTCAGATTCATTATCTAGCGCTGAGGTAGCTTCATCCAAAATTAAAATTGGATTATTACGTAACAAAACTCTCGCAATAGCAATGCGTTGCCGCTGTCCTCCTGATAATAAAACACCATTATCTCCTATTTCTGTATCAATTCCATTTTCTAGCTTATTTATAAACTCCATAGCATTAGCTAGTTCAGCAACCTTAATTATTTCTTCTTGGCTATGTAATCCTTTTTCACCATAAACAATGTTATCTGCAATGGTACCATTAAATAAGTGCACTCGTTGAGAAACATACCCTATATGATTTCTTAATGACTTTAAGGTATAATCTTTAATATTAATACCATCTAAAAGTATTTCTCCTTTTTCTAAATCATAAAATCTTGGAATCAAGCTTGCAATGGTTGACTTCCCCGCACCTGACCGCCCTACTAAAGCAATTGTTTGACCCGCTTTAATTTTAAAATTAATATTATTAAGAACAGAAGTACTCGTTGTAGGGTATTGGTAGGTCACATCTCTAAATTCAATATTTCCAGTTATATGATTTGCATCAATTGTGCCCTTATCTTCTTCAAGTGGAGCTTCTAAAAGCCCAAATAACGATTCACACGCTACAGCACCTTTTTGCAATTCAACATGTAGACTTGTTAACTCTCGTAAGGGACGCATTATAGCTATCATTGCTGAAAAAACGACAGTAAAAGATCCTGGAGTAATATCTAAACTCTGGCTTGCAACAAGATATAATATTAAAGCTAAACCTAAAGTTGCAATCATTTGAATGATCGGTGTTGATAATCTTGAAACCATTTCAATCTTCAACATATCTCGCCGAAAAATATTAGTAATTTTATTAAAATTATTTTTTTCATATTCTTTAGCATTAAAAATTAAAACATCTTTATGGCCTTTTAACATTTCATCAGCCGAAGTTGTTATTTCACCCATACCTTTTTGCATTGACATTAATGTTTTTCTAAATTTTTTTGCAATAAATTGAGCAACACTAATTATTAATGGTATAAGAAAAATTAACACTAATGCCAATTTCCAACTGCCATAAAACATAACAAAACATAAACCAATCGCATAGGTTATTTCACGAACAAGAATAATTAAAGCATCGGATGAGGCTTTAGAAAGCATCTGAGTATTATAGGTAATAATGGAAACAAGATCTCCCACAGAATGTTTATCATGAAAACTTACAGGACTTTTTAGCAAATGATTAAATATCATTTGTCTGAATTTAGTTATAACTTTACCTGATAACCATGAAAGACAGTATGTAGAAGCATAATTTGACAATCCACGTAATGCAATCAAACCAATAATTGCTATAGCAATGTAAACTAACAAGATGTAGTTTTTATTCATTAAACCATTATCTAGCAACGGTTTGGTTAGAGATATTAAGGTCGAATCTGTAGCTGCATTTAACAAAAGCCCTAGTATAGCAACAAATAAAGCTTTTTTATATTGTTTGACAAATGGCCATAGTTGTATAAGCGCAGTCAAAGAATTATATTTTTTGGGCATAATAATTTTTACAAAATAACAAATTTTATAGATTATACTATAAAAAAAGCCGTATTGATTAAATTATTGAACTATTATCTTTTTTTACATAATGAAATTGCAAATTCCCCATTATTAGAGCACAACTCATGGCAATAAAAAAATGACTAGTTCGTAAGGTCTCTGCTCTCATTTTATGCACTTTGATGGCACTACAGATGTTTATGATTTCTCCTTGATACTCCGATTTTAAACTCAGCTCAGCAAACATCAGCTTAAGCATAAGGCTTTCCTACCCTAGTGCTTATTTTTATCATAGATAAATTTTCTACTTTTGAGTTGGCTATTTTGAGGATCGCCACACTTATTTATTTCATAATATTTTAAGCTATTAACCAATTAAACTATTTATTAAAAAATAATCACATTCTTTTATAAATTTTATAAATATAATAAGGAAAAAGAAAATAAGAAAAACTAAAAGTTAATACTTTTTTGATAAATTTTTTAACCGGTTTATTTCTTTTCTTTTTATTATCCTCTTGATAAAAAGGTTGATAATATTTATTTTTTATATTTAACAAACGGACTTTATTTTCAATATCAGGAAAATAATCAAGATCTAAATCAAATAATATGGTCTCATTACAGTAATCTAAAAAGAAAATAATTTCTTCTTTACTGCTTAATATACTCACGATCCATTTTATTAATCCCGATAATATTACAATAAAATAAGCTTTATTATCATTTAATAAGTTGTTATCTGAAAGCTTTATAAGAAAATATTTCATTACATCTATTGTATCAAACATTTTTTTCCGGTCTTTAGGTGAAAAATATGTTTGATGCATGATAGAGTTACTTCGAAGTAAATAATTATAAAGATGAACATCAATAGCATAAATCGTTTTTGCACAACAAAGATATTGTAATACAAATGCCATATCATCATGATAATAACCAGAAGGAAAATCTATATTGTATTGTTCAATAATACTTTTTTTAAAAATTTTATTCCAAAGAACACTATTAACTCTAGTTTTAAAAGGAAAAGTTAATGAATGAAGGCCATAATAAGTTAATTTATAATAATCAATCTCACTATCACGCAAATCATATGTTTGTTCATCTTTGACAACATTACAGTTGCATATGGCTAAATCAACACTTTTAGATTGGATAGTTTCCAACATTTTTTAAATAGGAAATGGCTTAATAAAATAGTATAATTTTATTAATTTGTATAGTAATCTTTCCTAAAAATAAAAAGTTAGAATATAATAGAGTTATAATAAATACTCATAACTACATAAATGAAAATTACGGCTATAATCATTTTATACAATGAAAATATTAAAAATTCTAAAACTTTCGAATCATTATTAAATTCAGATAGAAGTGATATTACTTTAAATGTAATTATATGGAATAATGGCCCAAAAGCACTTAACTTACAAGAATGTAGACAATATAAATCCATTTGTGACAGTAAGAACATTAACCTTTCTATCTATGAGAATCTTTACAATATTGCTTTAAGTAAAATCTATAATTTTTTTATCAACCAAGAAAGTTTTGATTTTTTCACTATTTTGGATCAAGACTCGATATTAAATAATGATTTTTTCCAAAATATTAAGATAAATAATAATTTTGATGTCATTGTTCCTCAAGTTTATTCTGTTGGATGGGTTTCAAAAGAAAACTCATTATGTTTCCCAATATATCATGAAAATCGGAAACTTTTTGATAAAAAATTTTTTGCAATGGGAGAAATTGAGTCTATCTCATCTGGATTAACTCTATCTTATCAATTAATAAAGTACATAAGTAAAAGCAAACAAGAGTTTTTTAACGAACGTTACGCGCTTTATGCTATAGATACCAGTTTTTTCCTTGATTTGATAGAATTAAAACAAACCGAATTTAAAGGAATATGTGTAGGAAAAATTAACCATTCTTTAGATTTTAATTTACAAGATCGAAAAAAAATAAGCCCCACAAGAAGACTGGAAATGGAATATTCAAAAGTATTGAACAAAATTTTTTATGATGAAAAAAGTCGTTTAAATGTCTTTTTGTACCTACTTAGAAAATTCACAAGAAGAGAGTATTCAAGCTCAGAATTTCTCAAATTAGTAAAATGCCTTTTTAGGAAAAAACACCCTCGTTCTTGTATACCTCTAACAATAAATCAATTACTCTAAATGGATGCGAGGAATCACATACATTAATGCTTTGTTCCAATCAGATGCTTTCATACCTAACTGTTTTACTTTTTCCATATTTAAAACAGAATATAATGGTCTTTTAGCCTTAGTTGGATAGGCTGAGGTTAAAATTGGCTTTATCATTATATTTTGGTTAGTCATAAGATTTAATTCATTAGCTGTTGCAAATATCTTAGAGGCAAACTGGAACCAACTTACGTACTTATCACCACAATAATGATATATACCACCTTGAATATTATTCATTAACATTTTTAAAATCGTTTTAGCAATATCAACTGCATACGTTGGACATCCTAGCTGATCATCAATAATGGTTAATTCAGGTCTAGTTTGACTAAGCTTTAACATCGTTTTGACAAAATTATTGCCATATTCACTAAAAACCCAAGAGGTTCTAATTACAATTGCAGAAGAATAATTGTCTAAGACAGATAATTCACCAACTCGTTTAGTCTCACCATAGACATTAATCGGATTGGTTAAATCGTTCTCTAAATAAGGGAAACTTTTTGTACCATCAAAAACATAATCAGTCGAAACATGAACTAGTTTTGCATGATATTTTTTGGCAGCAATTGCTAAATTCTTAGGACCGATAGCATTAACTTTATAAGCTAATTCATATTCATCTTGGGCTTTATCTACTGCTGTATATGCTGCAGCATTTACAATGGCATCTGGTCTATGCAAGGCAATAAAATTATTAACAGCTAAACCATCAGTTATATCTAATTGCAGGCTGTCAGTAGCAAGTAACTGCCAATCTGAAGGAAAGATATCTTTAAAACAATGTCCTAATTGACCATTAGCACCAGTTAACAAAACTTTCATCAATTAACTATAACTCCTGTAGTTTTTTGCCTAACTTATCTTTTGCCGATAGTAATGGATTTGAAATCGGCCAACTGATATTTACTGTAGGATCGTTCCACAATAGACACCCTTCTGACTTAGGATCGTAATAGTTAGTACATTTATATTCAAAGTCAGCAATATCTGACAGTACTGCAAAACCATGAGCAAGTCCAGGTGGAACCCACAACTGCATTTTATTTTCTTCTGTTAAGGTAACGCCAACCCACTCTCCATAAGTAGGGGAATCTTTACGAATATCGACAGCCACATCAAAAACTTCGCCTCTAACAACCCTAACTAATTTACCCTGAGGGTTTTCCTTTTGAAAATGTAATCCCCTTAACACATCTTTTTGTGAACGAGAATGGTTATCTTGAACAAAATTAAATTCTATATCTAGCATTTCTTGGTATCGTTTTTGTTCAAAAGTTTCAAGAAAAAAGCCTCGTTCATCACCAAACACTTTCGGTTTTATAATTTTTACATCCGCAATATTAGTTGAAATAATTTCCATTTTCCCACCTATTCTATTGTTCTACTAATCTTGCTAAATATTGCCCATATAATGTTTTACCTGAACTAATGGCTTCTTCTTTGACCTGTTCAGCGCTGAGCCAGCCATTACGATAAGCAATCTCTTCAAGACAGGCAACTTTGAGCCCTTGCCTTTTTTCTATTACTTGGACAAACGATGATGCTTCAAGTAAACTGTCATGTGTACCAGTGTCGAGCCAAGCAAAACCACGTCCTAGGATTTCAACATTTAACAGTCCTGCATCCAAATACATCTGATTAAGAGTCGTAATTTCCAATTCTCCACGATGAGATGGTTTGACTTGTTTTGCCATTTCAACTACATTTTGATCATAAAAATAAAGACCTGTTACTGCCCAGTTAGATTTTGGCTTAGCTGGTTTTTCCTCAATGGATAATACTTTGAAATTTTCGTCAAAATCAACTACACCAAATCTTTCAGGATCAAGTACCTGATAACCAAAAATTGTTGCACCTTCTTTTTGCCCCGCAACTCTTACCAATTTTTTGCCAAAGCTTTCGCCAAAAAATAAATTATCACCTAATACTAAAGAACAACGTTTTTTTTGAATAAACTCTTCACCAATTAAAAAAGCTTGAGCTAATCCTTCCGGTTTAGGTTGTTTTGCATAACTAAGTTTAATACCAAATCGTGAGCCATCACCTAATAATCGTTGAAACATAGGTAAATCATCAGGAGTGGTAATAATTAAAATATCGCGAATACCGGCAAGCATAAGTACAGACAAAGGATAATAAATCATAGGTTTATCATAGACAGGCAATAACTGTTTTGAAATACCTCGAGTTATGGGATAAAGACGGGTTCCTGACCCTCCAGCTAATACAATACCTTTCATAAAGTTACCTATATTAAATAATTCCTTGTCGTGATCTTGAATATGAGCCATCTTTAATATGATCACACCATTGTTTGTTTTGTAGATACCACTCTACTGTTTTGCGCATTCCTGTTTGGAATGTCTCTTGCGGTTTCCAACCCAAATCTCGATAGATCTTTGATGCATCAATAGCATAACGTTGATCATGACCTGGCCGATCAGCAACATAAGTAATGAGATCTTTATAACAGTTAACACCATTAGGCTTATTTGGAACGAGTTCTTCAAGTAATTCACAAATAATATTTACAACATCAATATTTTTTTGTTCATTGTGCCCACCAATATTATAAGCCTCACCTACTTTTGATTTAGTAGCAATAAGATAAAGTGCTCTTGCATGATCTTCGACATATAACCAGTCTCTAATTTGCTGACCATTACCATATACTGGCAACGGCTTACCTTCGAGAGCATTAAGTATCATTAATGGGATTAGTTTTTCTGGAAAATGGTATGGGCCATAGTTATTTGAGCAATTAGTAATAACTGTAGGTAACCCAAAGGTTCTGTGCCATGCGCGGACTAAATGATCACTTGAAGCTTTCGATGCCGAATATGGGCTACTTGGCGAATAAGGTGTTTTTTCAGTGAATAAATCATTCGTACCATGCAGATCACCATACACTTCATCAGTTGAAATATGATGAAAACGGAATGTAGATTGTTTGGTTATGTCTAGTGTTTTCCAATAGGCTAAAGATGCTTCTAATAAAGTATAAGTACCTATTATATTGGTCTCTATAAATGTAGAAGGATTATCAATAGAACGGTCAACATGACTTTCAGCAGCTAAGTGCATAATAACATCAGGGCAAAAGCCAGCCATAACAACATTAAGTTCCTTCCTATCACAAATATCGATTTGTTTGAAATGATATCGTTTGTTCTCTGATACGCTATCTAATGATTCCAGATTCCCAGCATAAGTTAATTTATCAATAACCAATACTTCATCATTAGTCTGTTCAATAATATGTCTCACAACAGCAGAACCAATAAAACCAGCTCCTCCTGTAACAATCACTTTCATTAATTAATCCTCTAAAATCTTATGCACGGAATAATAATAACAAAGCCAATAAATAGCAATATTTAGAATTAGGTATTAATCATTACATTTTCAAAAATGTTCTGAATTTCTCATCATTTTGCAAAAATTGTATTCGTAATTCTTTATATGTTATATTGTTACGATATTTTTGCCACTTAGTTTGTTCAAGATCAACATGAGAATAAATGTATTAACTGTGCTTTATAATTGCACTTTATCTGATTCTGCAACGTTAAAATCAATATTACAAGCAAATTTGGAATCCACTAAACTAAATATGATTATTTGGAATAATGGACCAACTTTACTTAAAGAACAAGATATTAATAATTATCTAAAATCAAACCAAAAAAACGGAATAACAACATCAATTTACCAAGATGTTCGAAACATATCATTAAGTAAAATTTATAATCATTTTATTAATAAAATAGATTACGATTTTTTTGTTATTTTTGATCAAGATTCTAATATTGATTTTTCTTTCTTCCAAAATATCTATCATAATAGTCAATATGCAATTATTTGCCCAGCAATTTTCCCTAAGCAAAAAATTGACAAGCAATGTTTTCCTTCTGATTTTGAACAAAGAGAACAAGTTGTACCTTTGGGAGAATTCAGCCTAAGCAATACCAGAACCATCAATTCTGGTACAGCATTATCAAAAGATTTAATTGATAAATTACTAGATAATCATCATTATGTTTTTGATGAAAAATTTGCTTTCTATCATACAGATCATCGATTATTTGATTTAATTCATGCAACACCACAAACTGCAATGTTAAAAGGCTTATGTATAGGCAAAATGTATCATGATATGACTTGTGAGGTTTCCTATGATGTACTTAGCGAGCGTGCAAGACTTGAAATCGCTTATGCAAAAATGTTAATGCGAATGTATCGAGCTCATAACCCTAAAATTGAACTACGCCGAAATTTATTTTATGCTTATAAAATGAAGAAAAAAGACAATTTAAGTTTTAGAAGCTTTTTAAAATTGTTGAAATGTGTAATAACAAAAAAACATCCTCGTTCATACGCATCCATAGACAAAGATGTCAAACCAACTAACAGCAATATTTTTTCTTAAAAGATATTTTCACTATGGAAAATAAAAAATTAATACTTAACCTTTCTATCATTATTCCTTGCTATAATGTTGAAAATTACATTGAGCAATGTCTCAATTCTATTGTTCAACAAACTGTTCAACCTAAGGAAATTATATGTATAGACGATGGTGCTACTGACAACACTGCTAATGTTATTCAAGCCTTTGCTCAAAAATTTTCTTGTGTAAAATATATATATCAGACTAATCAAGGGGTTAGTCAAGCTCGAAATGTCGGAATTAATCAAGCAACAGGACAATATATTCAATTCGTCGATCCTGATGACATTTTACATCCTAATTTATTTGCAATATTTTTAAAAGTTTTAAACATTAGTAATGCTATTGAGTTGTTTTATTTTGAAAATCAAAACTTTGAAAAATTAGAGGATCTAGAATTTAATAATAATGACAATAGTTTAACCAGATTTGATACTGGTAATGAGTTATTTACACATATAATTAAAAATAAAAAATACTCAGGTGCATGTTGGAAATATATTTTTAAAAAGGAAACGCTCTATTTTCGATTTGAAGGAAGAAATCACGAAGATCACTTAATAACATTGGATGTACTATTATCTGCAAATTTAACTTATTACTCAAAAGCACCTTTATATTATTATAGAAAAAGAGCTAACTCATTAACT
This sequence comes from Gilliamella sp. GillExp13, assembly GCF_001690815.1. Lineage (NCBI taxonomy): Bacteria > Pseudomonadati > Pseudomonadota > Gammaproteobacteria > Orbales > Orbaceae > Gilliamella > Gilliamella sp. GillExp13. Next base: position 23,168 of record NZ_LZHJ01000037.1, read on the forward strand.
AACAATAAAAAGATAAGTAAACAATATGTTGAACTATATGCTCAAATCATCAATAAGTGCACAAAGTACGTACAAAAAACCAATCTATTACCAAAAACAAAAACACAATACATAAATTTTCTACGTTCTGATTACCTTTTTAATATCAATATCTATTATTTATATAAAGAAAAACCACCAATAATAGAAATTTACATGCATATATATACACGATTATTCATAAAAAATAATGCAAAAAAACTAAGCAATATATTTTATATGATACGTTATGGGATTAGAAAAAAAATACCTTTAAAACACATTATTAAATTTATAAGAGCTTCATTGAATAAAAACATTAATTTTATAACTAACAAAATAAATGCCTTGCTAAATTAATAGCAAAAAAAATTGTAAACACCCCAAACTTAGTACACAACTCACGTAGAAAATTAAGCTGCTTGTTTTAGTGTTTTATACTCAATCGGTGTCATGTTATTTAATGCCTCATGCGGTCTTTCGGTGTTATAAATCGTTAGTCATTCTTCGGTTATTCTCCTTGCTTGTGCTAAGTTGTTAAAAAGATATAAATCAAGTACTTCAGTACGATAGGTACGATTAAATCGTTCAATATAACCATTTTGATAAGGGCTACCGGGCTTTATATAATCAATGGCTATATCATGTGATTTAGCCCAGTTTATAAAGGTTTTTCCTGTAAATTCTGGCCCATTATCGACCCGTATTTTTAATGGATATCCATGATATTCGGCCAGTTTATCTAAGTAACGGGTAATCCTTCCTGCTGGTAAGCTGACTGCAATATCAATACCTAACGCCTCACGATTAAAGTCATCGATGACATTGAATGTCCTAAAGCGACGTTGATTACGGCTACTATCACTCATAAAATCCATTGAACAACATTCACCTTGTTTATTAGGCACCA
>NZ_LZHJ01000038.1:0-413 GCF_001690815.1 Gilliamella sp. GillExp13
GCGACTGGTAATTTAATGTTGAATGAAGTCGATTATAATTAAACCAATCCACATAGTGATTAAATTCCAATTTAAGTTGCGCCAGTGAATCAAAAATAGTATTTGACACAAATTCTGTTTTCACTGCTTTGAATGTGCTTTCTGCAATTGCGTTATCATAGGGGCAGCCTTTGCGACTTAAGGACCGTTTAATTCCAAATGCTGTTAAACATTCATCAATCAAATGATTATCAAACTCTTTTCCTCTGTCAGAATGAAACAACTCAATCGTCTGTAAGTTCATTGGAATTTGACTCATAGCTTGCATGACCAGTGCCGCTGTTTTATGCCTGCCAGCACTTCGCCCCACTATTTCTCGATTACTGATATCAACAATTACACAAAGGTAGTGCCAACGTTGTTTAACCCTTACA
>NZ_LZHJ01000039.1:0-476 GCF_001690815.1 Gilliamella sp. GillExp13
AATTAAAGCTTAATCTCAGAGTAAAACGAAAAAAACGCATTCCTCCACGATGCCCGGAAAAGCTATTTGTGCCTAATAAACAAGGTGAATGTTGGTCAATGGATTTTATGAGTGATAGTAGCCGTAGTCAACGTCGCTTTAGGACATTCAATGTCATCGATGACTTTAATCGTGAGGCGTTAGGTATTGATATTGCAGTCAGCTTACCAGCAGGAAGGATTACCCGTTACTTAGATAAACTGGCCGAATATCATGGATATCCATTAAAAATACGGGTCGATAATGGGCCAGAATTTACAGGAAAAACCTTTATAAACTGGGCTAAATCACATGATATAGCCATTGATTATATAAAGCTCGGTAGCCCTTATCAAAATGGTTATATTGAACGATTTAATCGTACCTATCGTACTGAAGTACTTGATTTATATCTTTTTAACAACTTAGCACAAGCAAGGAGAATAACCGAAGAATGG
>NZ_LZHJ01000040.1:0-8889 GCF_001690815.1 Gilliamella sp. GillExp13
CTGGTGGGTAGTTTGACTGGGGCGGTCTCCTCCCAAAGAGTAACGGAGGAGCACGAAGGTTAGCTAATCCTGGTCGGACATCAGGAGGTTAGTGCAATGGCAAAAGCTAGCTTGACTGCGAGAGTGACGGCTCGAGCAGGTACGAAAGTAGGTCATAGTGATCCGGTGGTTCTGAATGGAAGGGCCATCGCTCAACGGATAAAAGGTACTCCGGGGATAACAGGCTGATACCGCCCAAGAGTTCATATCGACGGCGGTGTTTGGCACCTCGATGTCGGCTCATCACATCCTGGGGCTGAAGTAGGTCCCAAGGGTACGGCTGTTCGCCGTTTAAAGTGGTACGCGAGCTGGGTTTAGAACGTCGTGAGACAGTTCGGTCCCTATCTGCCATGGGCGTAGGAAAATTGAGAGGGTTTGCTTCTAGTACGAGAGGACCGAAGTGAACGCACCGCTGGTGTTCGGGTTGTGATGCCAATTGCATTGCCCGGTAGCTACGTGCGGGATAGATAAGTGCTGAAAGCATCTAAGCACGAAACTAGCCTCGAGATGAGTTTTCCCTGAAGAGATTCAGTAAGGTCCGTTTGAGACTAAGACGTAGATAGGTCAGGTGTGTAAGTGTAGTGATACATTGAGCTAACTGATACTAATGAACCGAGAGTCTTAACCTTACAACTCGGAGTTGTTTTGGGTTACGTGGTAAAGAGTTGATAAAAAGTTGAGAAAGCAGTTTGTTCCGGATTGAGAGATGGGTATTGATATGAGATAATGGTAGAAGATATCAATACTAATTGAAAGAGACAGGATATGTCTGGCGGTAATAGCGCGGTGGTCCCACCTGACCCCATGCCGAACTCAGAAGTGAAACGCCGTAGTGCCGATGGTAGTGTGGGTATTACCCATGTGAGAGTAGGGTGCCGCCAGACTTTTAAATATAGAGCCCAGCAGTCATGCTGGGCTTTTTGCTTTTACATTATTATCTTATAATATGTAAAAAATCACTTAGTTGCTTTTGCTTTATTTGTAGTAACTTAACCTTAACCTATCTTATATTTTTATCTATAATTGATATATATTTAGGTTTCTTTCTTAAATTGTTTAGTAAGTTTTTATCATCATCTTTCCACCAATATTCTTTATATATAGCTGGTTTTTTAAATTCATAAATCCTAATTAAACCTAACAAACCTGATGGTGAATCGGCTATAAAATCCCAACCATTCTTTTCAGCACAGTACATTTTTAACTTTTCGTCATACCAAATTTGGTATCCTTTTTTATCTAATATATTGAGTTCAGTGTTTGATATATTCAGATAATGCCGGCATAAAATTAATCCTATTTCATAATTTTAATAGTTTACAGCGAGCTGAAGTGTGATTATCTCATTTTTAATACAAAACTAACGTAGAAAATCATGCTAGTTGTTTTTGTGTTTTGTATTCAATAGGCGTTATATTATTTAATGTCTCATGATTTTTTCAGTATTATAAATGGTAAGTCATTTTCGGTCATTCTATTTGTTTGCTCCAGGTTGTTAAAATGATACAAATCTAACCCGACATATTTTTAGATAAAAAGCACTTTAATTATTTAAAATTTTATACTCAAACACATAGTTTCCTGAAAGTTTTTAACATTATTTTAAGATTTAAAGGTAGGTACAAAAATAAGTATGTAGAAATAGTATTCTCCATTTTATAATTATTTTGTTAGATCAAATACCTTCAGAATATTTTTATAAAAAATAAACATAGCCTCTATTTTTTAGACTTATAACGTTGAATAGAGCTTGAGAGGTTTTGTTCTTCTATCCATGCTAATTTTTCAGTATAATTTTTTTCAGCACCACGAGTTGTTGGGCGATAATATTTTGTATTAGCCATTTCTGGCGGGAAGTAATTTTCACCTGCTGCGAAAGCGTTGGGTTCATCGTGGGCGTAACGATACTCAGCGCCATAACCTAAGTTTTTCATTAAGCTTGTTGGAGCGTTGCGTAAATGCTCAGGAACATCATAATCAGGTTTTGATTCGGCATCAGTCATTGCTTGTTTAAATGCAAGGTAAACTGCATTACTTTTTGGCGCACAAGCAAGATAGATGATTGCTTGTGCAATCGCACGTTCACCTTCAGCAGGACCAACTCTTGTAAAGCAGTCCCATGCGGCAAGTGCTACTTGCATAGCTCTAGGATCGGCATTACCAACATCTTCCGAGGCAATGGCTAATAATCGACGTGCAACATAAAGCGGATCCCCCCCAGCAGAGATAATTCTGGCATACCAATAAAGAGCGGCATCAGGTGCGGAACCACGTATTGATTTATGTACCGCGGAAATTAAATCGTAAAAACGATCGCCTTGATTATCGAATCTCGCACTACGTTCTCCCATAACTTCTTTGAGTAAATCAGGTGTAAGTTCATGCTCATCTGACATGTCAATTAATAGTTCAAGAGTATTGAGTGCTCGCCTCGCATCGCCACCAACGAATTCTGCAATTTGTTTTTTTGTTTCTTCGGGTAGATTGATGTTTTTATTACCATAACCACGGTTAGGATCGTCCATTGCCTGCTGTAAAATTTGCTCAATGTCATGGTTGGTTAATGATTTGAGTAAATAGACTCTTGCACGAGATAATAACGCAGAATTTAATTCAAATGATGGGTTTTCAGTTGTTGCTCCAATAAACGTAACAGTACCGTTTTCGACATAAGGCAAAAACGCATCTTGTTGACTTTTATTAAAACGATGAACTTCGTCAACAAATAATATAGTGCGGATCCCTGCTTGCTGATTAATTTTAGCACGTTCAATTGCTTCACGAATATCTTTTATGCCAGATGTAACGGCAGAAACTCGTTCAACTTTAGCATTAGCATAATGAGCAATAATTTCAGCTAGAGTTGTTTTGCCAGTGCCAGGCGGCCCCCAAAGGATCATTGAGTGTAAATTTCCAGCTTCAATTGCTTTTGGTAGCGGTTTATCTTTCCCCAATAGATGAGATTGACCTATATATTCAGCTAGATTACGCGGGCGCATTCTAGCTGCTAATGGTTTAAATTCATCAGTAGTAAATTCAAAAGACATACTCGGCATGGCAGGTATTTATCCGCATTTGTAAAATAAAACCTATTATATACTTGTTATTTTGTAAGTGAAAAAAGAAAAGAAAATATCTTTCCCCACTAGAATAAAAACGTTAATATTTCAATCTTATATAGTAATCAAAATATATTTAACATATTTTTATAGAAGAAATACATAAGGATTGGCTATGAAAAAGTTTTTACTTTTAATTGGAGCATTAGTTAGTTTATCTGCATGGGCTGGCGATAAAGAAGTATTACAACAACGTTTAGATAAAATTGACGGGTTTTATGCAAGGTTTTCGCAAGATGTGAAAACGGCCGATAATCAACAAGTACAAGAAGGTAAAGGCGATTTATGGGTTAGTAGACCTTACTATTTTAATTGGACGATGAATGAACCTGATGAAACATCGATTATTTCTGATGGAAAGAATATGTGGGTATATACACCAGCAGTTCAACAAGTTAGTGTAATGGACTTGAAAAAAGCGATTGATAACCGATTAATGTTACTAATTACTGACAGTCAGAACCCAATTTGGAATGTTTATAATGTCACTCGTAAACAAGATTCGTTTACCCTAAAACCAACAGATGGGTCTAATCAAGACTTTATTATTTCGGTATTACCTACAGGTATGATTTCTAACTTTACTATTATAGAAGAAGATGGCCAACGTAGTTTTTATGACTTGTCTCGACAAACACTAGGTAAAGTCGCATTAGATAAATTTAAATTTACTCCGCCAGCAGGTGTAACTGTTGATGATCAACGTTAGTATATTGTAGATTTATAATGTACTAAAAAAGATAGCGCTAGCAAATCTAATTGAAACAGAAATTGAATCGATATCTACTGCTAGCGTTATGTTTTACGGAGTGAATCAAAACATTACCGATTTGCGTTTTTCATAATACGTGCTTTATCAACTTGCCATTGGCGTTCTTTAATATCGGTACGTTTATCGTATTCTTTTTTACCTTTGGCAACACCAATTTTTACTTTTGCCCATGCATTTTTCCAATATAACGAAAGGGCAACAACCGTATAGCCTTGGCGGTTAATCTGACCAAATAATGAGTTGAGTTCACGCTCATTTAGCAGTAACTTACGATTGCGCATAGGTTCACAAATAACATGTGTTGAAGCAACATTTAATGGCGTAATAGTTGCACCAAATAACCATGCTTCACCATCTTTAAGTAAAACATAGCTATCGCTAATATTTACTTTACCTGCACGGAGTGATTTTACCTCCCAACCTTGCAGGGATAATCCCGCCTCAATTTCCTCTTCAATAAAGTACTCATGGCGTGCGCGTTTATTTAATGCAATAGTTGCCGATCCCGGCTTGTGTGATTTTTTCTTAGTCATAATGTGCGTTATTATAGAGTTACGTGATATTATATGCTACTAATTTTAACTTTTTATTTTATTATTATGGCGCATGTTTTTCACGAAGTTATCGAGCCTTACTCAATTGAACAAATGTTTGCTTTAGTTAATGATATAGAGAAATATCCAGAATTTATTCCTGATTGTATCGCATCTGGTATTATTAGAAAACAAGATAATATTATGGCTGCATTTATTGAGGTTGAAAAGTTCGGTTTTAAAAAATCTTTTACTACATTAAATAGAGCCAATGAACCTAACTCAATTGATATGACTCTTTTAGAAGGCCCGTTTAAACAATTATCGGGTCGTTGGCAATTTGTTAAAATTACTGAAAACCAAAGCAAAATTAGTTTTAATTTAGATTTTGAGTTCAAAAATAAATTATTAGATATGACTTTTACCCCTGTATTTAAAGAAATCATGACTAGTATGGTTAATGCGTTTTCAAAAAGAGCAAGGCAGATTTATTAAAATGATCAATATTCAAGTTGTTTATGCGTTACCGAATAATTCGACAGTAATTAACTGTAATGTTGATGAGCAAACGAATGTCTTGCAAGCAATTACAAAATCCAATATCTTATCGTTATGTCAGATTAAACTAGATGCGCATTTAATCGGCATCTATGGAAAACGTTGTGATCTTAATGAATTGGTTAAAAATGGCGATCGTATTGAAATATATCGCCCTTTAATCAATGATCCTAAAGAAATAAGACGAAGAAAAGCTGCACAAAAAAATTATGGCTAAAGGTAAAGGATATTAAATGCATAATCTGTTAATTGAAAAGATTGAAACTTTATGCAAAAAACGTGGTATTAAACTGACAACGCAGCGTCGAACAGTTTTAGATATTATGTTAACGGCAAATAAAGCAATGAGTGCCTATGATCTTTTAGATCTACTCAAACTAAGCGAACCTCAAGCTAAACCTCCCACAATTTATCGTGCACTTGAATTCTTACTTGAACAAGGTTTTATCCATAAAGTGGAATCTTCTAATAGCTATATTATTTGTCCACATTTTCAAGATCCTGAACATATTTCAATTTTATTCATTTGCGATAAATGTCAACAAATCATCGAAAAACATTCACAAGATATCGAACATCAATTTAAACAGTTAGCACAACAAAGTGATTTTTTAATCAAACATAGTGTGCTAGAAATACACGGATTTTGCCAGCAGTGTCAACCTTAATTATTGTTCTTTGGTTAATTAATATTGCCTGTGATACTGTTGGGCAAATTGCATTTAAGTATGCCGCAATTACTTCAAAAAATAAGCAGGGTTTACATTATTGGCAAAAATTATTTAGCAACTTTTGGCTTTGGTTGGGGTTTGGCACATATTTTATCGGTTTTATTTTTTGGCTAGCATTTTTAAGTAAAGTGCCTTTGTCGCAAGGTATTTTACTAGGTTCATTTAATATCATTACTGTTATGTTAGCTGGCCGTATCTTATTTCAAGAGCACCTTACTTTATTTCGTATCATTGGTATATTTTTTATTACTACAGGCGTAGTTTTAGTGGGGCTTACGTAATGAAAAAATTTTATATTATTGGATTCATTTTACTATTATTTTTTGACACATTTGGTCAAACAAGCTTTAAATTAACAGCAATATCAGCTATGCCATTTGAAGTGAGTATTGATTGGTTAATCCGTATTTTTACTTATGGTTGGGCTTATTTAGTAATGCTTGGCTATACAGGGGCATTTGTCACTTGGATGGTATTATTAAAAAAAGCCCCAGTGGGTCCAGCTTTTGCCGCTTCTCATTTACAGGTGGTTACAGTAATGTTGGTATCGGTTATTGTTTTTGATGAGCAAATTACATTGACACGCATGCTTGGTGGGTTATCTATCATTATAGGTATTGTTTTTTTAGCTCTAGCAGAGCAAAAATTACAGCATAAATCCTAAAGTTGCCTATTTTATACTGAAACATAGTGTTTCCTGAAACTTTTTAACAAAGAATTAATACTTCCAATTTACTAATTTAGCAATTAGCCAGTTTGAGTTTATCTTATTTAGTAGAAATAATATGCCCTAATGAGCATATTGATTTTTAACCTTACAACTATTAATTTAAAATATTATTACCTGTAATGGATTATTTTAATAAAAATTCTTTTGAGATTATTTAAATACGGTCACGCTCAAGGATAACAATGTGAGCTTCTCGATCCCAGAATAAGAACAAGCGGCGTATCTCTCTTTCCATCGTTACTACACGCCAGCCTGCTTCAGCATTTTTATTTAATAACTCGGCAAACCTAGCTGGATTAACATTAGCTGATCCAAAAAGAAATGAAGAAAAAGCGTTTTCTTGATAAATAACTACCTTATATTCTTTCATAAAAGATTAAAACTCCAATAATTTATTTAAATTGACATTGAAAATTTTTAATATTATATACTGTTAAGACTTAAGTATCTAGCGTATAACAATTTTGTTTGATCTAAAAAATAGATATGTTCAATTTATATTAAAATTGTTAACCATTTTAAATATAACCCTATTTTGCTCGACGTTAGCCTGACTAAGCACGAGGATATTACGACCTGATACAGGTTATTAGACTCTTTATCTACTTTGCTTATTTGGTCAAGCTAAAGGTACAATTGCTTGGTGTGAAATGGTAAATTATAGGAAAAACTAATAAGTTAAACAAATACACATAATATCTTACCGATTACTCATCATCGGAATGATGTAGTTGACCTTTATAAGAGTTATGAATTTGGTTTTTTATTCATGAAAGGTATATGATGCAAAACGCGATAATTAAATGATAAATCAATTGATAATTGCATTTTGCATCAGTTTCAATATAAGAAAATAAATTTCTTTTTAACGATCTGTATACCAAACCTCAAATCGACTTAACTCAACATTCATTTCTTGAGTCAACCCTGCGCCACAGTATCGATAGATATTACCAGCAACACCAGATATTGGCGGAATACTATTTGTTACACCTTCCCACGATATTGTTTTTATCTGTGATTCATTCTGATAAAAATCTATTGTTGCATAGCCATTTTGATTAAAATACGCTCTCAATTTAATGCAGTGTTTCCCATCACTATCAACACTAACGGCCACAGAATCTCCAATTTTGGTATAATTTGATTCTTTCGTTTCCGTGTTATAGCGATGAACATAGATTGAAACAGTAGCGCCAAATCCAAAAAGTATAATACCATTTATCGTATTTTTTCTTCTCCCATTTGCTTGAACTAAAAAAATACCAGTTCCATTAGCAAACATTCCTTCCAAATAAATATTTGTTATTTTATCTTTATTGAATAATTGTATAACATTTGTTCCATAGTTGTCGTAAATGTCCGGTGAAAATTGAAATGATACAATTCGTGACGGTTCTGCTATTGGTGCTATTAATGTTTTATAATCTCGAAAAATACCCGTATTTTGTAATATATTTTTGTTTACCAATTTTGCTTGATAATTTGCAACAAAATCAAAATGACCAAACAATACCCCGGTAACAATATTATTATCTCCAACTAATTGAATCCGATTTAACCCATATTTTAATTGTCCTATATAATGGGGCGCATCAACCGTACTATAATCGTTAAATTGAAATGATAAAAAACCTGGTGTTGTTTTAATGATATTACCCGTTAATATGTCAGTTATTTTTATTATTGAGTCATTCGCATCATTTAATAGCATTCTGTAAATAATTGATGCGTCAACGTGCTCACACCATACCCAGATGTCCATCAGTATTTGATTTCTACAATCAAATTTAGATGATAAAACAAATGGATTTACCCCAAACTTAGCATTTGTTGTTGTAGACATAGCATCACTGCCAATCGGTGAATTAGACCTTGGATCTAAAAAATAAATGCTTTCATATGTATTATTACTGTCTATTTTTACTATATTATTAAATAGTATATTAGCTAACCAACTCGCTTGATATTGATGCCCTAAATCTCCCCAATGAGTTTTATCTGGTTGTAAATCAGCATAATTATATTTATCTGTGTTTTTTTGCATCCAATTTTTCATTGCTGTATCTAAGTCAAAAATAGGAATGTTTCGCATTTTTGCTATGTATTTTTTGAGATTATTCAGTCGCTCTATTTTTAATAATTTATTATCACCATGTCCAGTCAATCTTGAACGAACAACGTTACATGTTAATAAAATTGGTAGTGCACCTGATTTTTTTATTTTATCTATTAATAAATTTGTTTGAATTAGTGTGTCATTTAATACGTTAGTATTATTAGAACTTGCATCATTAATACCAAACCCAATAAAAACAATATCACATTTCCCGTAAAATTGATTATTTACTATCAATTTTTCGTAATTGTTTGTTGCCCATCCATTATCTAACCGTTGCCCAGAAAA
>NZ_LZHJ01000041.1:0-552 GCF_001690815.1 Gilliamella sp. GillExp13
AGGATTTTTAATTTTGATTTTATTAAATAAATTAAAAAATAGCTTAAAAAAACGTAACAAAAATAGCTTTATCGCTATTTTCTTGATATTTTGAGCCGTTGCGGCCAATAAACACTGTGCGCTCTTCCTCTAAATCGTGCATAGCGATGTCCGTGGTGTTGTTTAGCATCAGCAAAGCTGCGCTCTATGGTCTCTTTTCGTCGAGCATAAACTTTTTTACCCCACTGACTTAAACGAATTTCGTTGGCCTTCTCTTTATCTGCTTCCCAGATATGGCGTGTGATGACTTTCTGTGTATTTTTACTCTGTGTACACTGTGACAATAACGGACAGACTTTGCAGGTTGTTGCATCAGAATGATAATGACGATAACCTTCCCTGCTAATAGTTTTATATATTAATGTTTGCCCGTTTGGGCAAGTATAGGTATCGTTTTGACTGTTATAGATAAACTGCTTTTTTCTGATGGGATTCGCACCATGGGTGGGACGACGATAACCCAACACCGGATATATCTGCTCTGCCAGCAGTAAATGGCAAATGGGAGCCGTA
>NZ_LZHJ01000042.1:0-31344 GCF_001690815.1 Gilliamella sp. GillExp13
GAAAAGAGTTTGATAATCATTTGATTGATGAATGTTTAACAGCATTTGGAATTAAACGGTCCTTAAGTCGCAAAGGCTGCCCCTATGATAACGCAATTGCAGAAAGCACATTCAAAGCAGTGAAAACAGAATTTGTGTCAAATACTATTTTTGATTCACTGGCGCAACTTAAATTGGAATTTAATCACTATGTGGATTGGTTTAATTATAATCGACTTCATTCAACATTAAATTACCAGTCGCCGATTGAATACAAAAGAAATCGATGACCTTATCTTTTTGGTACTAAAAAGTGTGGACATACCAGCAATATAAAATAAAAGGTTTAAAGAAGTTGTATATTCTTTATGAATCATTCCTAAAAACAATACTCAATTAAAACATCATCTCATTATTTTCGACACGTTTTTATTTTGTATATAAAATACTATATAACTTACAAAAGTTACTTATAATATATTCTTATTTTGCTAATATTATTTTGTGAAGAAATTTCTAAGAGAGCTTGCTTATGTCAGAATTTAACCTTCCAGTTTCTTCTTTGCTTGAACAACAAAAGCAAAAAGTTGCCTCTCAACTTAAACAATGTCAATCAAACGAAATACAAGCTAATCTAGATATTTTAGTGCAAAGTAATTTTTTGGTAGATGCATTTTATCGATTTCCTAACTGGCTAACAGAAATCAGCCAAAATCCACCACAAGCAGACGAAAGACAGTATTACCAAACTTGGTTAAATGAAAAATTAATAGCAGTTTCAGATGAAACTGAATTCATGAAGATTTTAAGGCAATTTCGTCGTTATATTTTAGTCCGGTTAGCATGGTCTCAACTAGTTCATATCAGTAATGACGAGCAGATTTTATTACAATTAAGTGAACTAGCTGAGGTGATAATTGTTACAGCACGTAATTTGCTTTATGAGCTTAGTTGCAAAGAGTGGGGGACACCTTACAATGCTCAAGGTCAGACTCAGCCACTGCTGATTTTAGGTATGGGAAAATTAGGTGGTGGAGAACTTAATTTTTCGTCCGATATTGATTTGATTTTTACCTATCCTGAACATGGACAAACACAAGGAGGGCGGAAAGAGTTAGATAATGCTGTATTCTTTACACGTTTAGGACAACGTTTGATCAAAACGTTAGACCAAATTACAGAAGATGGATTTGTATATCGCGTTGATATGCGCTTGCGGCCACTTGGTGATGGAGGACCTTTGGTGCTGAGTTTTTCTGCTATGGAAGATTACTACCAAGAACAAGGGCGCGACTGGGAACGTTATGCAATGGTTAAAGCTAAAGTGCTTGGTGATCAACAATCTCCTTATGTCAGTGAGCTTTATCAAATGTTAAAACCATTTGTTTTTCGCCGTTATATTGATTTTAGTGTATTACAATCATTACGAAATATGAAAAGCATGATTGAAAGAGAAGTTCGTCGGCGAGGATTGAAAAATAATATCAAACTTGGTGCTGGCGGAATTCGTGAAATTGAGTTTATCGTTCAGGTTTTTCAACTTATTCGTGGTGGGAGAGTAGTGGGATTACAAACACGTTCACTACTTACGGCTTTATCTGTTATTGAACAAGAGTCATTACTTAAAACTGACGAAGTAACTACACTTCGAGAAAATTATTTCTTTTTACGCCGTTGTGAGAATATACTACAAGCAATTTGCGATGAGCAAACCCAAACACTACCTGATGATGAGCTCGATCAATTACGTTTAGCGACAAGTATGGGATTTGCTAATTGGGAAGAATTTGAGCAAAGTTTATTCAAACGGATGCAAGTTAATCGCCAAATTTTTAATGAACTTATTGGCGAAAACGAATCAGAATCTACCTCAACGATCAAACCTTATAATGATCAATTTGATGATCTTTGGGTGCCTGATCTTCAAATAAGCGATGTCAAGCAAATATTACCAGCTTATTCAGATACAGAAGTTAAGCAGCTTCATCAATTGCTGGTACAGTTTCGTAATGATATTGGTAAACGCACCATTGGTGTACGAGGGCGAGAAATACTCGATCAATTAATGCCTCGTTTATTAGAGTCAATTTGTAGCGAAAAAACAGCAATAGTGGTTTTATCAAGAATTTTGCCTTTACTAGTTAATATTGTAAGTCGCACTACTTATCTAGAATTATTACTAGAATATCCAACAGCTTTAAAACAATTAATTCGTTTATGTTGCGCATCGCCAATGATTAGTGATCAACTAGCTCATTATCCTATATTGTTAGATGAACTTATTGATATTAATTTACTGTATCAAACTGTTGCACCTGATGAGTATAAAAGCCAGCTTTATCAATATTTATTACGCATTCAGATTGATGGTGAAGAGCAACAACTTGAAGCTTTACGACAATTTAAACAGATGCAATTGTTGCATATAGCTGCTTGCGATGTTGAGCATGTATTGACTACCATGAAGGTCAGTGATCACCTAACTTATGTGGCTGAATCATTATTAGATTTTGTAGTACAAATGGCTTGGAATCAAATGGTTACTCGATATGGGAGACCAGAATATTTGACTGATAATGATAAAGGACTAGTTGTGGTTGCCTATGGCAAATTAGGAGGTTGGGAGTTAGGTTATGGTTCAGATTTAGATTTGGTTTTTTTACATGATTGTCCAGTTAATAGTATAACCAATGGCAATAAGCAGATAGATAGTCGTCAATTCTATTTGCGTTTAGTTCAGCGAATTATTCATCTATTTAATGTTCGTACTAGTTTTGGGATTTTATATGAAGTCGATGTAAGGCTTCGTCCTCAGGGTGATGCAGGGTTGCTTGTTTGTAGTTTAGATTCGTTTGAAGACTACCAAATGAATGAAGCTTGGACTTGGGAGCATCAAGCATTAGTTAGAGCCAGAGCTATATATGGAGAAGGTGAATTAATCAAACGCTTTAACCAAATTCGTCATAATGTACTTTGTAAAAAGCGAGATGAAAATGCCTTAAAAACTGAAGTTCGCCAAATGCGGGAAAAAATGAGAAATCATCTTGGTACAACACAAGCCAATTTATTTAATTTAAAAATCGATGAAGGAGGAATAGGAGATATTGAGTTTATATCGCAATATCTTGTGCTTAATTATGCTAATAAATATCCTAAAATGACAAAGTGGAGCGATAATGTTCGGATTTTAGAACTTGCGACAAATTATCAAATAATGGATAGCCAAGAAGCAGAGCAGCTAACACAAGCCTATATCGATATGCGCAACAAAATTCATAGATTAGCATTGCAATTACAATCTAGCACGGTTAATAGTTCGCAATTTGTGCTAGAAAAACAAATAGTCAACCAATGCTGGCTAAAATGGTTAACATAATAAATTGGCTTTTTATTTTAATGTTTGGTTTAACTATATTGTTGATTTAAAATTTCTAGGAAATGTAAAAATTAATGCCACATTAGTGGCATTAATGAAAAAAGTTAGAGTATATGTATATTAAGCAACTATTTTGCTTCTTTCCATAAAATCATATCTTGTTTTTCCAGTTCTGATGCATCAAAGCCGATGGCTGATTCCATATCTTCGCGGTCAAAAGCAATATCACCACCATTAACGGCAAGATCACCTTTTTTAATTCCTTTGAAATCAAACAAATTGATATCACACAGATGAGATAGAGTGATATTTTGTGTTGCACGAAACATGGTCTCAATACGCCCTGGATATTTTTTATCCCATTCATTTAGCATCTCTTTAATCACTTGTCTTTGCAGATTTGGTTGTGAACCACAAAGATTACAAGGAATAATCGGAAACTGTTTAATTTCAGCGTATTTGGCGATATCTTTTTCTTTGCAATAAGCTAGTGGTCGGATAATGATATGTTCACCTGAATCATTCATTAGCTTTGGCGGCATTGCTTTGAGTTTGCCACCATAAAACATATTTAAAAATAGTGTTTCTAAAATATCATCTCGATGATGACCAAGGGCAATTTTTGTTGCACCAAGTTCGGTCGCTGTGCGATATAAAATGCCACGGCGTAGTCGTGAACAAAGCGAGCAAGTTGTTTTACTTTCCGGGATTTTATCCTTGACAATACCGTAGGTGTTTTCTTGCACGATTTTATATTTAATGCCTAAAGAGTTTAGATATTCAGGCAATACATGTTCAGGAAATCCCGGTTGTTTTTGATCTAAGTTAACTGCTATTAGATCAAAATGTACTGGTGCACTGATTTTTAAGTTGATAAGAATATCGAGTAAAGTATAACTATCTTTACCACCTGATAAGCAAACCATAATACGATCACCTTCTTCGATCATATTAAAGTCAGCGATTGCTTCGCCGGTTAAACGACGCAATCGTTTATGTAGTTTATTTTGATTATATATATTCATTACGATTTTATTGGTTATTCAGCACGGCTCATATAACGGCGTTCAGCAATATGAATTTTAACTCTTTCGTGGTTATCAATATATTCTGGAACCTGAATTACAAGCCCAGTCGATAAAGTAGCAGGTTTAGTTCGTGCACTAGCTGAAGCACCTTTAATACTTGGCGAGGTTTCAACAATATCAAGTTCAACAGTCTGTGGCAATTCCAAAGCAAGAACTTCACCATCAGCCATTAGCACTTGAATACCATTCATACCGCCTTCAGGGATAAACAATAATTCATCTTCAATTTGCTCTTTTTTGAAGATATAAGGGGTATAATCCTCATTATCCATAAAGACATATTCATCACCATCAATATACGAAAAACTAACAGGTCGACGGGATAGTTCAATTGTTTCGAGGATATCATCACCTTTAAAGCGTTCTTCAACTTTTCCACCATTTTTTACATCGGTAAAACGCATTTTATAAAGTGTACTGGCACCGCGTGCACTTGGACTTTGAACATCAATATCTTTAACAAGTAATAATTTACCATTATAGGTGACTGCATCACCGCGTTTTATTTCATTTGCTTTAGCCATAATATTTATTCTTCACGATTAAAAATAAGCTCGCTATTTTACCGCCAACTTGCTATTGTCACCATCAAAATTTATTAAATAAACTTAAAATAAAGAAAATACCATGACAGATTTACTCCAATGTCGAAAAAACTGTGGTGCCTGTTGTATTGCTCCTTCAATTTCATCAGCTATCCCTGATATGCCTAAGGGCAAACCAGCTGGTATTGCTTGTATTCATTTAGATAACAATTATCAATGTAAATTGTTTTTTCACCCATCAAGACCGACAGTTTGTGGTCGATTAAAGCCTTGTATTAAAATGTGTGGTAATAACCGTTCGCAAGCATTGAATTATTTAACTCAATTAGAACAGCTAACTAAAGGTTAATTATTGTATATAGTTAACAAAACAGTTCGATTATTAGAATTATTTATCTCGCCATCATTTTTTTTTGATAAACTTTCACTCATTTTATTTATCTGTAATGATTAATATAAATTTTTAGCTGCCTACTTGGCTGTTAAATAATGTGGAGTATAAAAAGTTATGCTCCATAAGATTTACTCTCCTTAACAAAGAAGAATATTGATATGAAAAACAAATTAAAACGAGATTTGAAGGCGCGTCACTTAGCCATGATCGCCATTGGTGGCTCAATTGGCACAGGACTATTTGTTGCCTCAGGAGCAACTGTTGCTCAGGCAGGTCCCGGTGGAGCTTTGCTTTCGTATGCCATTATAGGTGTAATGGTGTACTTTTTAATGACTAGCTTAGGGGAACTTGCTGCATATTTACCTGTTTCAGGCACCTTTGCAACTTATGGTTCACGTTATGTAGATGAAGCGTTTGGTTTTGCCATTGGTTGGAACTATTGGTATAACTGGGCAATTACGGTTGCTGTTGACCTAGTTGCCGCTCAGCTAGTTATTTCTTATTGGTTTGATGCCGGTCCTTATAGCTGGTTATGGAGTTTATTGTTTTTAAGTATCATCTTTTGTTTAAACTATATTTCAGTTAAAGGCTTTGGTGAAGCTGAATTTTGGTTTTCATTAATTAAAGTCGTCACTGTTATTGTTTTTATTATTGTTGGTTTATTAATGATTATTGGTATTTTCCATGGTGTAGAAGGTGGAGGTTGGCAAAATTGGACCATCAAAGAAGCGCCTTTTGCAGGTGGATTTTCATCAATGATTGGTGTAGCAATGGTAGTTGGATTTTCATTTCAAGGTACCGAATTAATTGGAATTGCAGCTGGTGAATCAAAAGATCCAGAAAAAAATATTCCTAAAGCAATGCGACAAGTCTTTTGGCGAATACTGTTATTTTATATCTTTGCGATTTTAGTCATCAGTTTAATTATTCCTTATACTGATCCTAATTTACTACGTAATGATGAAACCGATATAAGTGTTAGTCCATTTACCCTAGTATTTGAACATGCAGGATTATTATCAGCTGCGGCATTAATGAATGCAGTTATACTGACTTCAGTTTTATCTGCGGGTAACTCAGGACTTTATGCTTCGACCCGAATGCTTTATGCTCTTGCTAAAGAAGGTAAAGCACCTAAAATCTTTGCAAAATTATCATCATCAGGCGTACCTCGTGCAGCGTTGTTAGCAACGACATTTGTGGCTATGCTTTGCTTCTTAACGTCGATGTATAAAGATCAGGTTGTTTATTTGTGGTTGCTCAATATGTCCGGTATGACTGGTTTTATTGCTTGGTTAGGAATAGCAATTAGTCATTATCGTTTTAGAAAGGGTTACCTTATGCAAGGTCATGATGTTAATCAATTACCATATAAATCAAGCTGCTTTCCATTTGGCCCTGTTTTTGCTTTCGTATTATGTTTAATTATAACACTTGGCCAAAATTACGAAGCCTTCCTACAAGATACTATTGATTGGAATAGTGTAATTGCAACCTATATCGGTTTACCATTATTTTTAATGATTTACTTTGGCTATAAAATAGTTAAAAAAACAAGATGGGTTAAATACGATCAAATGAACTTTTCTAAAGATGATTAATTCACTGGCTTAGTTTGAATATCTCACTTCTCCGTCGACTTTTGTCGACGGTTTTTTATTAAAAAAGAGAGAAATAAACAGTTATATAGCGATAACAGTTTATTCTGATAACGATATTAGCGACTTCGGAAGATGATGCGTGCTTTAGATAGATCGTAAGGTGTCATTTCAACAGTAACTTTATCACCAGTTAAAATACGAATATAGTTCTTCCGCATTTTACCAGAAATATGTGCAGTAACGACATGACCATTTTCAAGTTCCACACGAAACATCGTATTTGGAAGAGTATCAAGTATGGTTCCTTGCATTTCAATGTTATCTTCTTTTGCCATTGGGGCCTCTTAATAATAAGTACAAATTAAATATACTCAACTAACTTTCCTCGTCTAAGCACATAGTGCAAAGGTATAGCGTTGGTTGCGCTTTTATGTCACCTATAAAGTATTTTATTTGATGACAAAGTAAAGTTAAGTATAAACACAAAAAGCTGAGTTTAAAATAAATAAACACAGCGGCGAAATAATGCCGAAAAAACTGTCAGATGTAAAGCCCTTTCTACTATTTCTTTACAGTATAAAGTCCTTGCTGATGAATGTAATGCCACACTTTGGGCGGTAACAAATTTTCACAACTGACTTGGTTGTTAATATTTTGTCTGATCTCAGTAGCTGAAATATTTTCAAGTGGCGTATGTGCAAAAAAGATATAACCATGTGGTGAATTGTGTAGATCTTTAACGTTTGTGGTATAATGCACATCAATCCATTGTTGTAACTCAATGTTATCAGTTTTTGGGGCATAACCTGGTCTACGGCAAATTAGTAAATGGCAATAATCAAGCAACGTTTTCCATTTATTCCAAGTCGGTAAACTCAATAATGAATCTTGTCCCATAATAAATGCCAATCCTTCACTATTCCCATTTTCTTGTCGCCAGGCTTGAAGAGTTTCGATAGTATAAGAAGGACGTGTTGAAGTTTCAGGTAAGATCTCTCTTACATTCAACGCAAATAATGGTAAACCTTCGATAGCCAATTTTAACATTGCCAAGCGTTGTTCAGTACTCGCTTCGGGTTGTGGTTTATGAGGAGGGATATGATTAGGCAATAAACTAATTTGCTTTAATCCGACTTCATTTGCTAACGAAATAGCAGGGCGAAGGTGTCCATAATGGATCGGATCAAAAGTTCCTCCTAATAATGCAGTTAACATTTATCTAATCCCATAAATTGCATCGATAAATTAAATATTGCGTCCCATATTCGTGCTTGGTTATCATGCTTTAAACTGATTTCGATCTCTGTCAATTTGGCTAACAAATTAAATAGGTCATTAATATCGCAACGGTTGAGATAACTGGTATATATCGTTCTTTTATTTTGCCAAACCTTATATTCATCGAAAACTTGTTTTAATGATTTTTGTTGCAATCCTTTTTTTAAATTGATCATCAATATCAATTCACGTTGAACAATCCGCAATAAAATTAACGGCTCAAATTCATTTATTTTTAATTGTTGTAAAATATGAATGGCTCGCTTTGTTTTATTGGCAATCATCGCATCAATCCAATGATATGGTGTAAATATTGCCGAATCATTTATATTATTTTCGACTTCATCATAAGAAATGCTCTGATTAGGATACAACAACTTAAGTTGTGCAATAATTTGTGTTAATGCTAGTAAATTGCCTTCATAATAATAGCAAAGCAGTTCAATTGCCTTTGGTTCAATGGTCATTTGTTGTTGTTGCAAATGATTTTTAATCCATTGTGGCAACTGTAAAGTATCGGGTGTAGTGCAATTGACAACCACCAATTTATCAGATAACGCTTTATACCAAGTAGCATTTTCTTGCGATTTCGTAATTTTGTTAAGTGTAATAACCAGCGCAATACCAGGGGTTAAAACCTCACTTAGTGTATTGAGTTTGGTAGTGATAGCTGCGTTTAATGAACCCTCACCAAAATCAAGAAAAATCAGAGTATTTGCAGAAAATAGATTCATAGCCTGACAGCTATCATAAATTGCTGTCCAATTGGTTTGATTATCAATTACAAAAGTAAGTTGCTCGTCAAATCCTTCTTGTAAAAAGGCCTTGCGTAACTCAGTTTGCACATAATGCTGTAAATAGGGATCACTACCTAAAATTAAATAATAGGGTGCCCCCACTTTATGGTTAATTTGATCGGCGCTAATTTTAATCATGTCAATGTTAATTTACTACATGAATCGATTTTAATTTACGGATGACTTGTTTAGCCGCTTGTTTAAACATTTCGTTTTCAATCAAGTCTTGTTCAACCGTCTTAGCCAAAGCTTCAGCAGGATTATCAAAAAACGTTCTAAACACGCGTACGCTTATTGGATAAGTCTGTTGACCAGCAATAACAACTTGTGCTTCAATCGTTAGCACTAATTGATATTCCGCAGCTTTACCATCTTGATAAATCGAGATGGTATTGCGACTTAGGTTTTCACTTACCATTTTTAACAATGGTACCTGACCTGAAGCATTATTATTCGTTATTGTCACATCATTATCGTGTAATAACTCTTTAATATTGCGAGACAACCGGCCATAAGGGTCATAACTTATGTAAGACATCGTTTTAAAACTTTTTGGTACTTCTGTCTCATGTTGCAAGTGAAATCCACATCCTGTTAAGGATATTGTTAATAACATAATTAATGCTAAATATTTTTTCATATCAATAACCGCCTAAATTTAGTTATCAAACAATATTAACCAACAACAAGATTTAATAATTTACCCGGTACATAAATCACTTTACGGATAGCAACATCATTCAAATATTTTTGGATGTTAGGCTCTTGTTTTGCTTGTGATACAACAAAATCTTGATCGGCATCGGCAGGGACAATAAATTTACCGCGGACTTTGCCATTGATTTGTACAACAATGAGTTTTTCGTCCTCAACCATTGCCGATTGATCTGCAACAGGCCAAATTGTATTATCAATCGATTCGTTGTTACCTAAAGCTTGCCACATAACAAAACAAGCGTGAGGCATCATAGGGTAAAGTAGTCGAACAATCGCATTTAAAGCTTCATTCATTAGAGCGCGATCTTGCCCAGTTTCTTGTGGTGCTTTTTGTAAGCGATTCATAAATTCCATCACAGCGGCAATAGCAGTATTAAATGTTTGGCGGCGGCCAATATCATCACTCACTTTCGCTATGGTTTTATGTAATTCACGACGCAATGATTTTTGTTCACTATCTAGAGCTGTAACGTCTAGTTTTTCTGCTACACCTTTTTGGGTATGTTCATAAACTAAACGCCATACACGTTTAATAAATCGGTTTGCACCCTCAACGCCAGATTCTTGCCATTCTAGAGTCATATCAGCAGGCGAAGCAAACATCATAAACAATCGAACGGTATCAGCACCATATTTTTCAACCATCTCTTGTGGATCGATGCCATTATTTTTTGATTTTGACATTTTTGTCATACCAGCATGAACTAGCTCATTGCCATGACTATCGACAGCTTTAGCAATGCGGCCCTTATCATCACGTTCAATAGTGACTTCAGTTGGCGAAACCCAAATACGTTCATTTGTTGGGCTAGTATAATAAAATGCATCAGCTAATACCATACCTTGGCAAAGTAGGCGTTTTGCTGGCTCATCTGACGATACCAAACCAAAATCACGCATTAATTTATGGAAAAATCTAAAATAAAGTAAATGCATAATGGCATGTTCAATACCACCAACATACTGATCAACAGGTAACCAGTAATTTGCTGCCTTTTCGTCTAACATACCTTTGTCGTAGTTTGGACAAGTGTAACGAGCATAATACCAAGAAGATTCCATAAAGGTATCAAACGTATCGGTTTCACGTAGTGCAGGTTGACCGTTAACGGTTGTCTTAGCCCAGTTAGAATCTGCCTTAATTGGACTGGTAATACCATTCATTTCAACATTTTCAGGTAAAATAACTGGTAATTGGTTTTCTGGTGTTGGTATGGTTGTACCATCTTCAAGCGTCACCATTGGGATTGGTGCACCCCAATAACGTTGACGCGAAACACCCCAATCACGTAAACGGTAATTAACTTTACGTTTACCAATACCTAATGCAATTAACTTATCAGCAACAGCATTAAATGCTTGATCAAAATCAAGACCATCAAATTCGCCTGAATTAAATAACTTGCCATGCTCAGTATATGCTTTTTCAGAAAGATCTGGTGCGTTACCGTCTTGAGTTAAAATAACAGGATTGATTGGTAAGTGATATTTAGAAGCAAATTCATAATCGCGTTCATCGTGACTTGGTACAGCCATTACTGCACCTGTACCATATTCAATTAACACAAAATTAGCAATCCAAACAGGGACTTTTTTACCTGTTAAAGGATGAATAGCATAAAAGCCTGTGGCAATACCTTTCTTTTCCATGGTTGCCATATCAGCTTCGGCTGTTTTGGTATTTTTGCATTCAGCAATAAATTCAGCAATTTTAGGATCGTTTTGAGCAGCTAATTGTGCAAGAGGGTGCTCTGCGGCAATAGAGACAAAGCTAACGCCCATTAATGTATCAGGACGAGTTGTATAAACGCGTAACTTATCAGAATAATTTTCAACAGCAAAATCAAACTCAACCCCTTCAGAACGACCAATCCAGTTACGTTGCATGGTTTTAACTTGCTCTGGCCAGCTTTCAAGCGTATCCAAATCATTAAGTAGTTCTTCGGCATATTCGGTAATTTTAATAAACCATTGTGGAATTTCTTTTCGCTCAACAGGGGTACTACAACGCCAACAACAACCTTCAACCACTTGCTCATTAGCAAGTACGGTCTGATCATTTGGGCACCAGTTAACTGCCGATGTTTTTTTATAAACTAAGCCTTTTTCGTATAACTTAGTAAAAAACCACTGTTCCCATTTATAATATTCAGGACAACAAGTAGTAATTTCACGATCCCAATCATAACCAAATCCTAAAAGTTGTAATTGCTTTTTCATATAAGCAATATTTTCATAGGTCCATTTTGCAGGTGCAGTATTGTTTTTAATTGCAGCACCTTCAGCAGGCAAACCAAACGCATCCCAACCGATTGGCTGTAGTACATTTTTACCATTTAAACGTTGGTAACGTGAAATGGTATCACCAATGGTGTAGTTACGAACATGACCAAGATGCAAACGCCCAGAAGGGTAAGGTAGCATCGATAAGCAGTAATATTTTTCTTTTGACGAGTCTTCAGTAGCGTGAAAGGTTTTATTTTCTTGCCAATGTTTTTGTACTATGGCTTCTATTTCATCTGGGCGATATTGTTCTTGCATGACGAGTTAATGTCCTATCTATTATTACTAATAAAAATATGCTGCTAATTGTATTGGTTATTGATTCGTTTTACAAACGATATATGAAGTAAGATATTGATTTCTTGTTATGATAAATTCTAAGTTATTGAGCATATCTTATTACTGATATTTAATAAATAACAAAACTTTAATAGGTTAAGGTGAAAGGAGTACAACAAGTTAAATTAATTGCTATTTAAGTGTGATTAAATAGCAATTAAAGATAGGTATCTTAATTATAAAACAGTCTAACCGCCATTAAAAACGCTAGTAAAACGTGATAAAAATGATCGTTGTTCTTCTTTAGGAATGTTTTTAAGATTTGCTTGAATCAGTTGATCAAGTTTTTGGGTTTCATCAGCTAAGCCTAATTCATTATAAGCATTACGCATTAAAAGCAATGCTTCTTTAGTTGAATCGGTATCTGGGAACATAATTAACATTTCAGTCACGCGATTAATCACAGCTACATAAGCACCGCGTTTTGTATAGAATTGTGCGACTTTTAACTGATAGCGAGCCAATCTATTTTTCAAAAATACAAGGCGTTTTTGCGCATCGGCTGCATATTGACTGTTTGGAAAACTAGATAGTAGATAAGAAAAGTCCTTAAATGCAGCTGAAGCATAATCAGGATCGCGATCTGAACGATCAACATTAAACCAACCTTGGATCATATTGTCGTCTTGTGCCATATTTGAAATGCCACGCATATAAATAACCCAATCAATATTTGGATGCGTTGGATTCAATTTCAAAAAACGGTCAATTGACGCAATCGCTAACGGTAAGTCAGCTGATTTGTAGTAAGCGTAAATCAAATCAAGTTGAACTTGTTGAGAATAAGGACCAAAAGGATAATTTTTGTCCAAGGACTCTAATATAGTAATACTGGATTTAATATTACCATTTTCAAGCTCAGACTTCGCTTTGTTATGTAGTTCAATCTCGGGTACATTTCCAACATCGGGCTTGGAAGAAGTACAGCCAATTAGCATGCCACTTAAAGCGATAGCTAGCAAAGAGTGTAAACGCAATTTCATTCAGTTTTTGATCCAAATATAATTAAACATTAAAGGCGATGATTAGTATATAATACTCTAAAACATAACAGCTTAAAATAGATAAATTACACATGCATGAGTTAAAATTATCAATTAAAATCGAACAAAGTCAACTAGGAATGCGTTTAGATCAAGCATTATCCGAGCTTTTTCCTGATTATTCACGCTCAAGAATAAAAGATTGGATTATTAATAATAAAGTCACTATCAACGATGTTATCGTTAATAAACCGAAAGAAAAAGTGCTCGGTGGCGAAATAATAACTATCAATGCTGAAATTGAACAAGAAACTTATCATCAACCGGAAGATATAAAGCTTGATATTGTTTACGAGGATGATGACATTTTGGTGATTAATAAACCTCGTGATTTAGTTGTGCATCCTGGCGCCGGTAATCCTGATGGTACGGTATTAAATGCCTTATTGCATTATTATCCTGAGATAGCACGCGTACCCCGCGCAGGTATTGTGCATCGTCTAGATAAAGATACAACAGGGCTAATGGTTGTAGCTAAAACTATTATGGCACAAACACATTTGGTCGAATCACTTCAACTACGCGAAATTACACGCGAATATGAAGCTGTAGTCATGGGGATTATTACCGCAGGAGGAACCGTTGATCAGCCTATCACCCGTCATCCAACCAAACGCACACATATGGCTGTATTCCCAACGGGTAAACCAGCGGTTACCCATTATAGAGTGATGGAAAAATATCGCCTACATACGCGTTTGCGATTGCGCTTAGAAACAGGGCGAACTCACCAAATCCGTGTGCACATGGCACATATTGCTCACCCACTAATTGGTGACCCACTCTACGGTGGAAGACCAAGGCCGCCTAAGGAGGCTAGTGAATCCTTCATTCAAACCTTACGCGATTTTAATCGCCAAGCATTACACGCTATCATGTTGCGATTATATCATCCTATAACAGGTGAACAAATGGAATGGCATGCTCCTATTCCTGAAGATATGCAAAAGTTAATACAAGCTTTACAAGAAGATACCGAACAGCATAAAGATGAACTAGATTGGTGATAAATATGATTAAATCGATTTACCCATATTGGACAGCCCCAAAAACAATTCATGCCTTTACTACAACACGGACTGGTGGCGTTAGTTTAGCGCCATTTGCAAGTTTAAATATGGGAAATCGAACTGGTGATAATTCAGAACATATTGTTGAAAACCGCCGAAGAATTATTCAAGCCGAACAAATACCAAGCGAACCATATTGGTTAAAGCAAACTCACAGCACAACAGTGCTTGATATATCACAAATTACTTTACAACCTCCAACAGGTAACATTGATTCTTATCAAACTTTTGAAGCTGATGGATCATATACCAATCAACCCAAGCAAGTTAGCGTGGTGTTAACCGCAGATTGCATGCCTGTACTTTTTTGTACAACAAAAGGTGACGAAGTTGCAGCTGCCCATGCCGGTTGGCGAGGATTATGTAATGGTATATTAGAAGAAACAATCAAAAAATTCTCAAGCTCGCCATCAAACATCATTGCTTGGATGGGACCAGCCATTAGTGTCAAAAAATTTGAGGTAGGTATTGAAGTCAAACAACAATTTGAAAAAGTTGATCCAAAAGCACAAGAAGCATTTAAATTGATCAAATCAACTGAACAAAAATACCTAGCAGACCTATATCTAATTGCCAAACAGCGTTTACAAGCAGTAGGAGTAACGCAAATTTTTGGTTGTGATTATTGTACTTATACTGAACAAGATGAATTCTTCTCTTATCGACGTGAAAATAAAACTGGTAGAATGGCATCAATGATCTGGTTTGAATAAAATAGTTTTTTTAAGCTAAAAACTTTCAATTTTTAGCTGTTTTGTAAAATATTCATAGTATAAAGATCTGCGGTAAATGTTAATATACAAAATTATAACATTTAAACCGCCATAAGATCTGAAGGTTTTCTATTGTTCAATTATTACTTTATTTCGCTAACAAAAGAAGGTAATTGCCAAGCCCCACCGTCAAAACCTAAGCATTCACCTGTACTTATATTAGAGGAAAGCATAAATTTATGTCCATTCCAAGTCCAACTAGATTTTTCTAAACAATCTCCCTCACCTCTTAGCTTAGCTATACTGGATATTGTTCCATTTTTGTATGTATTACCCTCATTATTTATAAATTTTATATTTTTATTACTTGGTTTAGCAGTGTTAGAAATTATCCAATAGGCGTTACCTGAGTTATAAGCGCTAAACCAACACCAAGTTTCAAGTAAATCGTGGTTATTATCTAATTTAATTAATCGAAATCTTTTATCATATCCTTGTGTTTCATCATAATAAGGATCTTCTAAATCATAAGCATCACATTTAGCTTCATGTATATAGCATTTTTTGAATTGAGGGAATATTTTAATTACTTCATTGGTATTAAGTTCTTGACTTTGTTCTGGATCAATTACTTTACCTTTTTTTATAGTTGGTACAGGTATTGGTGCATAAACGTTTGATTCATTTTTATTACCATGTGCTATAACTGCGCCAGTTGTACCAACCCATCCTTGTTTTTTGTCCATTGTCAACATGACATCATAAAATCCGCCATTGGTATAGGATGATTGACTTCTATTGTTACGGAATATAACTTTCTCATTTTTTGTAAACGCTTGAATAATTTTTGTAGCTTGGTTTTGTGACAACTGATAAATATTATTTTGTATCTCTTTTTATTCGCCTAAATACTCTTGATTAATAAATGCAGCCAATGAATTATCCAATTGTTGAGTGTTTTTAATTTCAATATCTTCTTCATTTTCTTCTTTGTTATTTTTTGTTCTAACATAAATTTCAACTGGCTGATTAGCTCCCGCTTTTCGCTTGAATAGTATTGACGATTTTATCACTTCTTTATCAGATATATCACTATATTCTATAACACGACAAGTTAAAGTATTATCACAAACTATATCCCAAGCTATAACTGGAGTTGTAAACAAAGTTAGCAAAAAACAATAGCAAAAACGCATGACAGTTAATTCCATATAAGTAGTTTATATGAGGTTATTATAGATTAAATAATTATTTAATTAAAATTAATGAAACTTTTTAATTTTATGAATATTTAATTAGTTCTCTTTAGTCCTAATTATCATTCTATATTGGCAAACTTATGGCTTTGCACACTCAAAAGCCATTTATTATTCAGTCGATTTTGGTTGATTTTACCTAACAAATCTATCGTTTCAAACATATTAAATGCACCATCTTTTTCACAAGGTGATAGATAATAGTGTTTGGCTTGGATATGAGTTTCAATATATTGACAAAAAGGAATAAAATTGCAGTGATTTTCGGCTACTATGCGTACTTCATTTGCTATTGGTTGTGCTATTTTTTGATAGCGTGACTGATAACAAAATTTAGGGCTTAGCGCAATATAATCAATAAGCGGATCGACTTTACCAAGACCGTTGCTTTCAATGGCGATAAAATAACCCGCTTTTTTAAGTGGCAAAAGCAATTCAGGTAACGCTTTAACCATTGTCGGTTCGCCACCTGTAATAATAATATTTTTGCTTTTATATTCGCCCACTTTAGTCATTAAAGCATCTAACGTGAATCGAGTAAATTTGCGAAAATTAGTGTCACACCAGGCGCAATTTAAATTGCATCCTGCAAAACGAATAAAAACGGCAGGCATGCCAGTATTATAACCTTCGCCTTGTAAGGATTCGAAGATTTCAACAATACGAAATTCAATCATCATTAACTCCGATGATATTCACAATACGAAGTTGGCGTTTCCCATACTTTGATCATCGAAACAGGCAAATATTGCGATAAGCAATCAAAAATAAATTTGCTCATTCCTTCTGCGGTGGTTCTACATGGAAAGGCAAAAATTTTACGATCCATTTCTTGTAGTAACGACGCGATACGGCACTCATTAGGGTTATGTTGATAGTAAAGATAGGCGTGATCTAACGGATCGACAATATGTTGTTTAACTATTAGCTTTAAATCGGCATAATCCATCACCATATCTTGGCTTGAGCCGTTATCAATAAGCTCTCCGCTAATTTCAACTAATAGGCGATAAGTGTGTCCGTGCAGATTATGACACTTTTTATTGTGCCCATCTAACATGTGACAAGCATCAAATTGAAACTCTTTGGCTATTTTGAACATTTTATATTCCTAGTTTTTTTTCGTGGGATGGGTTACGAACCACGGTTAGCGAACCTAACAAAATAAAGGTAACAATATAAGGGATAAAAGTGAATTTGTCATCTTACCAGTATATCTTAAAACGAAATTTAGATGTAATTGCTTGAATTGCAAACAGCTTTATTTTTATGTCAATTAATTCTTACATACTTGATAATCTTGTTGTATAAATTTTGTAAAAAATATTTTAACTTTGCTCTTGAAATTTAGGTTGCAACACTCATTTAGATCACATGCAAATGGATTAAATGTGTTAAGCGTTTAATCCAAATTTATTGCTCAGGAGATAAACACTATGAGGTTAGATAAACTAACAAATAAGTTTCAACAAGCTTTAGCTGATGCGCAGTCAATGGCATTAGGTAAAGACAATCAATATATAGAGCCTGTGCATGTCCTATCAGCCATGCTTAATCAAGAAGGGAGTAGTGTAATGCCTTTATTGATTGCAGCAGGTGCAAATATTGTTAATTTACAACAAGAATTAGCTCAAGCTATTGACCGATTACCCCAAGTTCAAGGTGTGGGTGGAGATGTTATTCCATCGCAAGATTTTGTTCGAGTATTAAATCTTTGCGATAAATTATCCCAAAAGAACGGTGATAGCTATATTTCATCAGAACTCTTTATATTAGCCACTTTAGAAGATAAGGGCAGTTTAGGCGATCTTCTTAAAAGATCAGGTGTTAATAAAGATAAATTTAGCCAAGCAGTTAATCAAGTAAGAGGTAGCGATAACGTGAACGATCCTAATGCAGAAGATCAACGCGGTGCACTTAAAAAATACACCATTGATTTAACTCAACGAGCAGAACAAGGTAAGCTTGATCCTGTTATTGGTCGTGATGAAGAAATCCGTCGAACTATTCAGGTATTACAACGTCGTACTAAAAATAATCCAGTATTAATTGGGGAACCAGGTGTAGGGAAAACTGCTATTGTAGAAGGATTAGCACAACGTATTGTTAACCGTGAAGTCCCTGAAGGATTACGACATAAACGCGTTTTATCATTAGACATGGGGGCATTAATTGCTGGTGCCAAATATCGAGGGGAATTTGAAGAACGCCTAAAAGCCGTGCTTAAAGACTTAGCAAAAGAAGAAGGTCGCATTATATTATTTATTGACGAAATCCATACCATGGTTGGCGCAGGAAAAAGCGATGGAGCAATGGATGCTGGTAATATGTTAAAACCCGCATTAGCTCGTGGTGAATTACACTGCGTGGGAGCAACAACGCTTGATGAATACCGTCAATATATTGAAAAAGATCCTGCGTTAGAGCGTCGTTTCCAAAAAGTATATGTTGCCGAACCAACAGTTGAAGATACTATCGCTATTTTGCGTGGTTTAAAAGAACGTTATGAACTGCATCACCATGTGCAAATAACCGATCCGGCAATCGTAGCAGCGGCTACATTATCGCATCGTTATATTTCTGATCGCATGTTACCTGACAAAGCGATTGATTTAATTGACGAGGCCGCATCAAGTATTCGTATGCAAATGGATTCAAAACCAGAATCTTTAGATCGTCTTGAAAGGCGCATAATTCAACTTAAACTTGAACAACAAGCGCTTAAAAAAGAATCTGATGATGCGAGTAAAAAGCGACTACAAATGTTAAATGATGAACTTTCTGAAAAAGAAAAGGAATATGCTTCACTTGAAGAAGAGTGGAAGTCAGAAAAGGCAGCTGTTTCGGGGACTCAAAACATCAAAGCAGAACTAGAAAAGGCACGTACTGAAATAGAGCAAGCTCGTCGAGCTGGCGACTTGAACAAAATGTCAGAATTACAATATGGCAAAATTCCAGAGCTCGAAAAGAAACTTGCTTCAGCAACGCAGTTAGAAGGCAAAACCATGAAGTTATTGCGTAACAAAGTGACCGATAACGAAATTGCAGAAGTATTATCTAAAGCGACAGGTATTCCAGTTTCTAGAATGCTTGAGAGCGAAAAAGATAAACTATTGCACATGGAAGATGCCTTACATAAACGTGTAATAGGTCAAAATGAAGCAGTATTAGCGGTTGCAAATGCGATTCGACGTAGCCGAGCAGGGCTTTCAGATCCAAATAAACCGATTGGATCATTCCTATTCTTAGGACCAACTGGTGTCGGTAAAACCGAGCTTTGCAAATCATTGGCTAACTTTATGTTTGACAGCGAAGATGCTATGGTGCGTATAGATATGTCAGAGTTTATGGAAAAACACTCCGTTGCTCGCTTAATTGGTGCACCTCCAGGTTATGTTGGGTATGAAGAAGGGGGGTATTTAACCGAAGCAGTTAGACGACGACCATACTCAGTAATTTTACTTGATGAAGTCGAAAAAGCACACCCAGATGTCTTTAATATCTTACTGCAAGTATTGGATGATGGGCGCTTAACAGATGGTCAAGGTCGCACAGTTGATTTTCGTAACACTGTCATAATTATGACATCAAACTTAGGTTCTGACCTAATTCAAGGTCAAGTTGAACTAAGTTATGACGAAATAAAATCTCTAGTGATGACGGTTGTAACCAAACACTTTAGACCAGAATTTATCAATCGTATTGACGAAACAGTGGTATTCCACCCATTAGGTCAAGAAAACATTAAAGCGATTGCAAAAATTCAGTTAGCACACGTTGAAAAACGTTTAGGAGAACGTGGTTACCAATTGGATATTTCGGATGCGGCACTTGAACAGTTAGCTAAGGTTGGCTTTGACCCAATTTATGGCGCAAGACCGTTAAAACGATCGATCCAACAAGAGATCGAAAACCCATTGGCACAACAGATACTGTCAGGTAAATTAGTCCCAGGTAAAACTATTCATCTAGATTTAGTTGGTGACAACATTGAAGCTCAACAGTAATAAAACTTCAAAAGACAAACCGACCTCTATGGTCGGTTTTTTATACTTGATACAATTTAGTTTACCTATAGTACTTAGAATTTAATCAGACAAACATTATTTTCGCAAAATGGATGTCTGATGAATAAAATAACAACACAAACCCGAACCCAACTAAACAACTCATTTTATACTTTAACATATAGTTACCTGAAACTTTTTGACAAAATTTTTTTAAAACCGTTTTCAAGGTTTTGCAACCAAAGCTCAATCAAACTAGCTTTTTGTTAGTTGTTAAAAGTAACAACTTTAACTATTTTGTCTAGGGTTTTTGCCATTAAGTAATTCTAATTTTACACAGCACAATAATAACTTTTTTTTATTATAAAATTACCTCAGAACACGTTATATTATTGCCTTAAATAAAAAAGGAAAGATTAAACATGAAGAATTTATTAAAAAAATTATTTATTTTCGGTTGTTTAAGCTTGCCAATGGCAAGTTATGCTGCGTTACCTGAATCGATTAAAGTTGGTTCGGATACGTCCTATGCGCCTTTTGATTTTATTGATGCTAATGGTGAAGTTACTGGATTTAACATTGAAATCACAAAAGCATTGTGTGAAAAGATCAATATTAAATGTAGTTTTCAATCGACCGACTTCGATGCGTTGATTCCGTCGTTATTATCAAGAAAGATTGATATTATCTCGTCTTCGCTAATGATGACTGAAAAACGTAAAAAACAGATCGCTTTTTCTGACGAAATCTTTATGACTTATTCACGTTTGATTGTTAAAGAGGGTACTAATTTAATGCCTAATGCTGAGTCATTGAAAGGTAAGCGTGTTGGTGTTGAGCAAGGTACATCGCAAGAACATTTTGCCAACGAAATGTGGCGTCCGAACGGTGTAGTTATAGTGCCTTATCAAAATCAGTTACAAGTATTTTCTGATCTAGTGGCAGGTCGTTTAGATGCGGCATTGCAAGATGAAGTCACTGGCAGTTATGCCTTTTTAAAACAGCCACAAGGTAAAGGTTTTATTTTTGCTGGGGATGCTCTAACCGATGCGAACTACTTTGATGTTGGAGTAGGAATTGGTTTTCGTAAAAATGATAATGAGTTGCGCGAGGCCTTTAACCTAGCTTTAAAAGACCTCTTAGCTGATGGCACCTACCAAAAAATCAACAATAAGTATTTTGATTTTAATGTGTACGGTAATAAAAAATAAACCATGCAGGGGTATATTTCTTTAATTTGTCAAGGTGCATGGTTGACTATTATTTTAGCATTGACATCGCTACTACTGGCCATGATACTTGGTATTGTTTGTGCATTAGGTAAACTGAGTCATTCAAAAGTATGTAATGTGCTTTGTCAGGCTTATACATCGTTAATTCGAGGTGTACCCGATTTAGTGTTGATGATGCTAATCTTTTTTGGCTTGCAGTTTTTGGTTAATAATATAACTGATTATTTTAACGCTCCTTTTATTGAAGTTGATCCTTTAATCGCTGGTATTATTACGTTAGGCTTTATTTATGGGGCATATTTTACCGAAACTTTTAGAGGAGCTTATCTTGCTGTTTCTAGAAACACCTTAGCGGCAGCAACAGCGCTTGGTTTAAGTAAAGTGCAAGTGTTTCGGTATGTAATGTTTCCTTTAATGATGCGCTTTGCCCTGCCAGGTATTGCTAATAATTGGTTAGTTGTGTTAAAAGCTACAGCATTAGTGTCGTTATTGGGGTTGTCGGATTTAGTTAAAGCTACTAAAAATGCAGGCGAAGCTATGTACCAACCTTTGTTATTTGCTTTGATTGCTGGGGTGTTTTATCTGTTTTTTACATCAATATCTAATATCATTTTATGGTGGCTTGAACGGCATTATTCTATTGGCATTACTAAAACTAAATTATAAGAACTCATGTTAGAAATTATTCAACAATATTGGCAATCACTATTATGGACCGATGGTTATAATATCACTGGTCTTGCGATGACGCTATGGATTTTTATTTTATCGGTTTTAATGGGGGGAATTTTGTCGCTAGCGTTAGCGGTAGGGCGAAACGCACAAAATAAACTGATTAAACTACCTATTTGGCTATTTACATATATTTTTCGAGGTACGCCTTTATATGTGCAGTTATTGATTATTTACACTGGTATATATACCTTAAGTGTGGTTAAAAATAATGCTTGGTTAGGAGATTTTTTTCAAAGTGGTTTAAATTGTACGGTGTTAGCCTTTACCCTAAACACTTGCGCATATACTACTGAAGTTTTTGCTGGAGCTATGCGGAATGTGCCAAATGGCGAAATTCAAGCTGCGACAGCACTTGGTTTTAATCGTTTTCAACTTTATCGTTATATCATTTTTCCAAGAGCATTTCGTATTGCATTGCCAGCTTATAGTAACGAGGTCATTTTTATGTTGCATTCAACTGCACTGGCTTTTACTGTTACTGTGCCAGATGTGATGAAGATTGCACGCGATATTTATGCTGAAACTTATCAACCTTTTCATGCTTTTGGTATTGCAGCTGTGATTTATCTTTGTGTGAGCTTTATGTTGATTTTTAGTTTTAGAAAGTTGGAGCAACGTTATTTGGCTTTTCAGCAGGCTAGTAAGCAAAACAATTAATAATTTGATTCAAACAAACAGATTATTTTGCAATTTATTTATGATTTTATTGATCTTTCAAAATAAAAAATCCGACAATTGTAATGACATTTGCCGGATTTTGGTTGTTTGTCGATTTGACAACATGTTAATTTATAGGATAAAAATCGCTTGTAGAGTCGGTATCATCATCATGGTGACTTGAGCCAGGTAATGCTCTAGCTCGTTCAATAGGAACATAACTGCCGCTAGGCGTTTCTACTTGGCACTCGCCTAAAAAGATAGAATATTTTGTGTTAGCTCGCATACTTTCCCCTCTAAAATAACAGTGAGTTGCATTATATAAATCAACGCGACAAAGTAATGCAATACCTAACCAAGTAATTAATACAGCTAAAGCAACCCATTTTAGATGTTTCCAAGTAAAAAGCCAAAAACCGATCCCTCTAAAACGGCAGTACCCAAAAACGAGTAATAAAACTGCTATAAACCCTAAAAATTCGTATAACCAAAATAGCCACATAGTAATCTCCCACACGTTAGTTGAATGCTATTTTATACTAACTTTGGCTATACTTCTATATACTTGCGTCTATGAGTTTGCTTACATCCAAGATCCGTTACGAATAATACCGACCGCTAATCCTTCAATGGCAAAATTTTGGTGTTCTAGATCAACTTTGATTGGCGAAAACTCGGCATTTTCGGCAAGTAGATGTACATGCTTGCCCTTACGCGACAACCGTTTAACCGTAACTTCATCATCAATACGAGCTACAACAACTTGTCCATTTTTAACGTCTTGGGTTTTATGTACAGCCAACAAGTCACCGTCAAATATACCAATATCTTTCATTGACATACCTTGTACCCTTAACAGAAAGTCTGCGCGAGGTTTAAATAGTGAAGGATCAACTTGGTAATGGCTTTCAATATGCTCTTGCGCTAATATTGGCGAACCAGCTGCGACTTGTCCAATAAGCGGTAAACCTTCCTGTTCGTTTGGCTCAATAGGTGTTTCAAGTAAAAGGCGAATTCCACGCGATGAGCCGGCAATCATTTCAATTGCGCCTTTTTTAGCTAAAGCTTTCAGATGCTCTTCGGCTGCGTTAGCAGATCTAAATCCCAATTTTTGAGCAATTTCAGCACGTGTGGGCGGCATACCGGTAGTTTTAATGTTATTTTTTATTAAATCATAAAT
This sequence comes from Gilliamella sp. GillExp13, assembly GCF_001690815.1. NCBI lineage: Bacteria > Pseudomonadati > Pseudomonadota > Gammaproteobacteria > Orbales > Orbaceae > Gilliamella > Gilliamella sp. GillExp13. The sequence continues at coordinate 24,291 of NZ_LZHJ01000042.1, forward strand.
CTGTTGTTGGCGATCAGTTAACGGTCTCATTACATATTCCTGTTTTTATATACAGATACATGTGATTATATACAGCTAATAATATAAAACAACTGTTTTATTTAATTTATTTTTCAATTGGTGGTTAATTTATGGGGGGGGGTGTTATTATGCGCTAATTTTGTGAATTATTCTGGAAATGTAATAGCTAATTAACAACTGAATCTTTCTCTTTATTAGTATTATTTAATCAACTTACATATATGCTATAATAGAGCAATTTTTTGTTGGATTGGGATTTGCCTTATGCCTTATGTTGTTGCGCTCAGTGGTGGTATTGCCAGTGGCAAAAGCACTATTGCCAATTTGTTTGCTAAATTAGGTGTACCTATTATCGATGCAGATATTATAGCAAGGCAAGTTGTGCACGCAGGTAGCTATGCGTTTAACCAAATTGTTAAGCATTTCAGCCAAGAAATTTTGCTTGCTAATGGTGAACTTGATCGTAGTCAGCTTCGTGAAATTATTTTTAATAATGATCATGAACGGCTTTGGCTTAATGATTTATTGCATCCCATCATTCAACAAGAAACCCAAAAACAAATTGCTATGCAAAGTACAACCTATCTAATTTGGGTTGTGCCGTTATTGATTGAAAACAATTTGCATACTTGGGCTGATCGTGTGCTGATAATTGATACCCCATTTTCACTACAATTGGAACGATTAGTAAAAAGGGATAATGTTAGTGAATCATTAGCTAAAAAGATGATACAGTCACAAGTATCTTTAAAGAAACGTTTATCTTATGCTAATGATATTATAGTTAATGACGGTAATTTGCTGTCGCTAACAACACAAGTTAATCTATTGCATCAACAATATTTAAATAGCTTTAAAAGTAAGATTTAGAATAGATGAATAATATTATTTTTGAACATCCATTAAATGAAAAAATGCGCACTTGGCTTCGAGTTGAATTTTTATTAAATCAATTAAATGTACATTGTCATTTTAATGACAATAGTGCGTTGATTTTTTTTCATGCATTGTCTGAATTGTTAGAGATTATTGAGCGTAATGATATTAAAGGTGATTTGGTTAAAGAGCTTGAATCGCAAAAACAAAAGTTAATCTTGTGGTTAAATGTTGAAGGCGTGGATCATGATTTACTTAATGACCTGATTCACCAATTTGATGATTTTATCGTCCAATTTAATGCAATCGGGCGTTTAGGACAACCATTAAAAGATGATCGATTTATTACAGCCATTCGTCAACGTTTAATGATTCCAGGAGGATGTTGTAGTTTTGACTTGCCTTCGTTTCATTTATGGCTCAGAATTTCACAAGAAAGGCGTTATAATCAAATAAAAAATTGGTTACAGCATTTATCAATACTTGATAAATCTCTAACATGTTATATGCAATTAATTCGACGGTTAGGGGAATTTAGACCGTTTGTTTATACCAATAACTTTTTTCAAGAAACAAATGGTGATGTTAATTTGATTCGTATTCGAATTTCTTTAGATAAAAATGTATATCCTCAAGTATCTGGTCATTTGTCGCGTTATAGTATTCGCTTTTTAGCACTTGAGAATTACGATAACGTCAATACTGATGAAATTGAATTTGAATTAGCCTGTTGTTGATCGAATACAGTTAATAAAAAGAGTTGAAATGAATAAAAATACTACATTTGTTAAGTGCCCAACTTGTCAAAAAGAAGTTGAATGGAGTCAAACCAGTCTTTATCGTCCATTTTGCAGTAAGCGTTGCCAGCTTATCGATTTAGGTGATTGGGCAACCGAAGAATATCGTATTCCCGATAAAGATATAACAGAACAAGATCTATGGAGTGAACAAGACTTTGCTGATTTTGTAGGTAGACATTAATGAAGATCCTTGGTATTGAAACTTCATGTGATGAAACTGGCATTGCCATTTATGATGATGTCAATGGTTTAATTGCAAATCAGCTTTATTCACAAATTAAATTACATGCTGATTATGGTGGTGTGGTGCCAGAGCTAGCATCACGCGATCATATTCGTAAAACCGTGCCATTAATTCAAGCAGCTTTAAAACAAGCTAATTTAACCGCACACGATATTGATGGGGTTGCCTATACTGCAGGTCCGGGATTGATTGGAGCCTTGATGGTAGGCGCATCAATTGGACGATCGCTTGCTTATGCTTGGAACGTACCAGCTGTTGCAGTTCATCACATGGAAGGCCATTTACTTGCGCCGATGCTTGAAGATAATCCACCTAAATTTCCCTTTGTTGCATTATTAGTTTCAGGAGGGCATACACAGCTTATTAATGTAACTGGTATTGGTAAATATGAACTTATTGGCGAATCAATTGATGATGCTGCAGGAGAAGCTTTTGATAAAACAGCCAAATTGCTTGGTTTAGATTATCCTGGTGGCGCAAAATTATCAAAATTGGCTGAACAGGGTAGTGGAGCGCGATTCCATTTTCCTAGGCCAATGACTGATCGTCCTGGGCTTGATTTTAGTTTTTCAGGCCTTAAAACAGCTGCAGCTAATATGATTCATCAACATAATGATAATCATCATATTGATGCACAAACTAAAGCAGATATTGCTAGAGCATTTGAGGATGCTTTGGTTGATACATTGGTGATTAAAGTAAGGCGAGCACTTGAACAAACTGGACTTAAAAATTTAGTAGTTGCTGGTGGGGTAAGTGCTAACAAAACACTGCGTACTAAATTGACTGAGTTGATGCATCAACGAAAAGGAAAAGTTTTTTATCCAAGGCTCGAATTTTGTACCGATAATGGTGCCATGATTGCTTATGCTGGTATGATTCATTTAAAAGCGAGGCAGTATTCAGATCTAGCTATTAGTGTTAAACCAAGATGGCCTCTTAGCGATCTTAATGATGGTTAACTGATTTTTTTGATTTAACAATATGCAAATAAAAATACGGGAATTTGTCCCGCATTTTTAAGCTATATAGTTAAATAAACGATATTAATTAATAGCATCTGTATCAGAACATTCTTCTTGTTTTTCTGAATTGGTCTTTTCATTAGCTAATTTTTGAATATTTTGATTAATATTAAATAGTACACAAATTAATTCAAAACCAATGCGAGTTGAAATAAAGCCCACAACTAAGGTAACAATACCGGTGAAAAAAGCAACTAAACCCATAGTAAAACTATAAGTAAATGCAGCAAAACTACCTAATATCATAGAGAACGCACTAATTCCAATAAGTAATAATGCGATCCAATACACGATAGTGATACAAGAAGGTGTTAACATTTTATCAAAGAAGAATAAGTCTTTAATGGTAAAGCCTTTAAAGTCTATTTTTTTGTTCATTTTATTTCCTTTTTAGTTGGATTGATTTTATTACTTCTATTTTTTTATATTTGCGTATAAAGTGATAAATTTTGAAAAGCACAACAATTATAACATAAAATTATTTTGAGATTAACTTATGAAAACTTATATCCCTGGTAAAGATGCTTCCCTTGAAGATTCAATCAACTATTTTCAGCAGCAATTAGCAAAATATGATTTAGAAGTAAAGGAAAGTTCTTGGCTAAATCCAGTACCTAATGTGTGGTCAGTGCATATTCAAAATACTAAATGTCCTCTGTGCTTTGCTAATGGTAAAGGCGCAAGCAAAAAGGCGGCATTAGCATCGGCTTTAGGAGAGTATTTTGAGCGATTATCAACCAATTACTTTTTTTCAGATTTTTACTTAGGAGAGCAAATAGCGAATGCCGATTTTGTGCATTATCCAAGTGAAAAATGGTTCACTATTCCTGAAGATAATTCACTACCTAAAGGACTATTATCCAAAGAACTACTTAAGTTTTATGATCCTGATCATGAATTGAGTGCAACAGATTTAATTGATTTACAATCAAGTAATGGTGATCGAGGTATCTGCGCTTTACCTTTTGAACAGCAGTCTGATAAACAAACTATTTATGTGCCAGTTAATTTAATTGCTAATTTATATGCCTCTAATGGTATGTCAGCCGGTAATACTTGTAATGAGGCCCGAGTACAAGGGTTATCTGAAATTTTTGAGCGTTATACTAAAAATAAGATTATAGCCGAAGGCATTAGCTTACCAATTATCCCAATTGAAGTGATTAACCGTTACCCAACCGTTTTATCTGCAATTGATACGCTTGAAAGCGAAGGCTTTCCGCTTTACTGTTTTGATGCCTCATTGGGTGGAGAGTTTCCGGTTATTTGTGTAGTGTTATTTAATCCACAAAATGGAACGTGTTACGCCTCATTTGGTGCCCATCCAAATTTTGGCGTTGCGCTTGAAAGAACAGTAACAGAATTACTACAAGGACGCAGTTTAAAAGATCTTGATGTGTTTTCACCTCCAAGTTTTGATAATGATGATATTGCTGATCTTAGTAATTTAGAAACGCATTTTATTGATTCGAGCGGTTTGATTTCATGGGATCTATTTAATGAACAAGCAGATTATGAATTTGTCGATTGGGACTTTTCTGGTACAACCGACCAAGAATTTGCAAATTTGATGACTATTTTTACCCACCATAAAACTGAAGTGTTAATTATGGACTACGAACACCTTGGTGTTTATGCTTGCCGAATTCTGGCCGTTGGTATGTCTGAAATTTATCCTCCTGAAGATCTTATAATTGCCAATAGCAATATGGCTATTGGATTACGTAAGCTTATTTTGTCATTACCTTACCAAAAACGTACAGCTAAACAGTACCTAGCAATTATTGAACAGCTTGATGATGAAGGGCTTGATGATTATGCTCGAATTCGAGAACTGCTAGGCATAGCAACAGGTAACGATAATGCTTGGTTAACTCTTCGCGTTGGCGAGTTAAAAGCAATGCTGGCATTGGCAGGTAAAGACTTAATACAAGCACAACAGTGGATTGATTGGACGATTGAAATGAACGAGTCTATATTCACGCCATCACGCAATCATGCTTATCGTTGTTTACAGACATTAGTTAATTTTATTTTACAACGAGACAAAAAACAGTTTAATAACTATCAAGCCGCATTTAATAAAATGTATGGTAAAACCTGTGTTGATGATATGTGGCAATACGCTAATGGTGACAAAACATTTTTTGGTTTAGCTAATTATACGAAAATCGAAAAACAGACCAATAACAATCTAGAACAGTTTGATATGCACCAAAAATTATTAGTTGTATATAATAAATTGCATCAGACAATGTTATAAATTATTAAATTAAATTTTATTTAAATTCCACCGCTGAACACGGTGGAATGGACAATATTATTTAACCTTGCCTTGCAAATTCTCCTGCTTGTCTTACTAACTTTTCACTTGGTGTTACACCAGTATATAAAACAAACTGTTCAAGTGCTTGTATAACAGCAACATCGGCACCTGAAATAATAATTTTATTTAGTTTTTGGGCATATTTTATCATGGGAGTTTCAACGGGAAGGGCAACTACATCAAACACAATATCGGCATTTTTTATCATAGTTGTGGGAAATGCAAGCGCCTCAGAATCAATACCACCAAACATACCAATTGGGGTAACATTAATAATTAATTTTGCTTGGTGTGACAATATTTCTTGCTCATCCTTTACCCATTTATAGCCATATCGTTTGGCTAATGCTTCGCCTTTTTGTTGGTTACGTGCGGCAATAATACCATTTTTAAATCCCTCATCATAAAAAGCTCCGATCACCGCATTAGCCATGCCTCCGCTGCCTTTTAATACAAATGGTGTTGTATTATCAATCTTATTTTCTACAATGAGTTTAGCAACGGCAATATAATCAGTGTTATAAGCTTTTAAATGATGGTTGGTGTTAACAATGGTATTTATCGATTGAATAGATTTTACCGAGTCATCTAATTCATCAATAAACTCAATGCAAGCTTCTTTATAGGGCATTGAAATGGCGCAACCTCTAATACCTAAGGCCTTAATGCCATAAATCGCATCTTTCAAATTATTGGTAGTAAAGGCTTTATATAAGTAATTAAGATCGAGTTTTTCGTACAAATAGTTATGAAAGCGAGTACCAAAATTGCTTGGTCTTGCTGAAAGGGACATGCAAACAGTTGTGTCTTTATTGATAATTCTTGCCATTACAACAAATCCTTGTGATCATATTAGATGATTTTATTTTATCACTTTCTTAATTAACGTGTATGTAATTATGGTTGCAAACAATAACGGTCCTAAAATACAGCAAGAAAAAGCAACAGTAAGAGCAATGATCTATTTATATTGCTTTAAACAACATCATAGCCAACATCGTCAGTTATGTGAGGAATGCAAAGATCTGTTGCAATATGCTATGCAACGCTTAACAATGTGCCGTTTTGGTGAAGAAAAAACGACATGTGAACGTTGCCCTAAACATTGTTATCGTAAAGATTATAAACTAAAAATTAAACAGGTAATGCGGTTTTCTGGTCCAAGAATGTTAATTTATCATCCTGCAATGGCATTAAGGCATCTTTATAAAAACTTGCTGAGTAGGTAAGTTATTACCATTATTAACGTCTACTATGACAAAACAAATATTAACTCATCATAAAGTTAAAATCCTGGATTCAAACATGAAGTGCAATTTTAAACACGGTGGAGTGAAGAAAGTAGAAAGGTGATTTATACTAGCACCTTCGCACCACCACAGTTTGGAGATTGCTATGTATTATAATCACCTTTCTAGGAAGGAAAGATACCAAATTTTCGTATTATTACAAGCCGGAAAGAATAAAAAAGAGATAGCCCAGCTACTCAATAGACATCCTTCGACAATAAGTCGAGAGATAAAAAGAAACTCAAAACCTAATCAAGCCTATCAAGCACATGATGCGGTAACCCTAGCTAGGAAAAGGCGAAAAAACAGCGGTAATGGTAAGCCAATAGAGTCTTCGGTATGGCGCCAAGTTGAAAAATACCTCATGCTTTATTACAGCCCAGAGCAGATTGCTGCACGTTTAAAGAAAGTCAGCGTCCAATCAATCTATAACTATCTTTATCAAAATAAAGCGCGCTATGAACAATTCAAAC
>NZ_LZHJ01000043.1:0-578 GCF_001690815.1 Gilliamella sp. GillExp13
TTAAGCCAACGATAGCGCAGCTCATAGCTATAGTAACAGAATGATTTTGTTGTAGTTGCTGTGCCCACGTTTTACGGGCCTTTGTGGGCACTAAAGCTTTTTTATGATTTCTTCCTGAAGCTGTGATTTTAAGCTCAGCTCGGCAAACATCTGCTTAAGTTTGCGGTTTTCAGCCTCCAGCTCTTTTAAGCGTTTGATATCCGAAGTTTCCATTCCGCCGTATTTTTCCCGCCATTTATAAAAAGTTGAATTACCCATACCATATTTACGGCAGAGTTCCTTGACAGGAATACCTGCTTCAGCTTCTTTTAAAATAGCGACGATTTGATGTTCAGTCATTTTTTTCATCATTAAATCCCCTTTTACTTTTATCATAGAGAATTTTCTACTTTTTTGCTGTACTATTTTAGGGGAGAGTTACATGATGATAATTAAATTCGGTTCCATTATCAAAGGTGATGCTTTTAACCATTTTTTCAAACGGCGTTAGCAATTTTATTATCATATCTCTCGTTTCGGAGGCGGTACGTTGATTGAGGCGCCCAATTAATACTAGCCCTGTTTTGCGTTCAACTAAT
>NZ_LZHJ01000044.1:0-4218 GCF_001690815.1 Gilliamella sp. GillExp13
GTGCCCACAAAGGCCCGTAAAACGTGGGCACAGCAACTACAACAAAATCATTCTGTTACTATAGCTATGAGCTGCGCTATCGTTGGCTTAAGCCGTTGTGCTTACTATTATCAACCTAAGTTACAGGATGATTCGGTGATTGTTTCGGTATTGAATGCTATCACAGACCGGCATTTACGCTGGGGCTTTCCTAAATGCTTTAATCGTATCAGAAAGCTCGGCTATCAATGGAACCATAAGCGTGTTTATCGGATGTATTGTGAATTAAAGCTTAATCTCAGAGTAAAACGAAAAAAACGCATTCCTCCACAATGCCCGGAAAAGCTATTTGTGCCTAATAAACAAGGTGAATGTTGGTCAATTTATGAGTGATAGTAGCCGTAATCAACGTCGCTTTAGGACATTCAATGTCATCGATGACTTTAATCGTGAGGCGTTAGATATTGATATTGCAGTCAGCTTACCAGCAGGAAGGATTACCCGTTACTTAGATAAACTGGCCGAATATCATGGATATCCATTAAAAATACGGGTCGATAATGGGCCAGAATTTACAGGAAAAACCTTTATAAACTGAGCTAAATCACATGATATAGCCATTGATTATATAAAGCCCGGTAGCCCTTATCAAAATGGTTATATTGAACGATTTAATCGTACCTATCGTACTGAAGTACTTGATTTATATCTTTTTAACAACTTAGCACAAGCAAGGAGAATAACCGAAGAATGGCTAACGATTTATAACACCGAAAGACCGCATGAGGCATTAAATAACATGACACCGATTGAGTATAAAACACTAAAACAAGCAGCTTAATTTTCTACGTGAGTTGTGTACTAAGTTTGGGGCATTTACACTTCGACTTCTGCTGTTAATCGTCCATTTTGATCTTGTATTCTTTGTTCCGGCATATATTTTCCCTTATATTAATCATGAGGACCTAAAAATCTATCACCATTAAAGTGAATCATGTGTGTAGGTGCCTCAGCTACCCAGACCTCTGTTTCCCAAGAAATTTCACTTAAATATCGTCCCATAATCTTTCTATCAGGGAAAGCAGTAACATAAACTAAACCAGCTGTAGATTCCTTAAATAAATGAGCTAATTCTTCATGTCTTTTACCATCAACTGGCCCATGAGATGTGACTGACTCTACAAGAATTAACCAGTTTTTCTCCGGCCAGTAAAGTACTACATCAGGCAGCTTACCCTTTCTATTAACAACTACACCAAGTTTTTCTAAGCTATCTTTTCTGAAAAAATCTTCTTTTGCCCCTGTATCACCCAAGTAAATAACTTTTGCTCCAGGAATAAATCGAGGACCAAATTCAACAACAATATCGTGAATTAATTGGCTATGTTCACCCGGACTTAATTTCACCTCAGTACCATCATCTAAAGTAAGAGGAATCATCTTCATATCTCTTTGCTTTGCATATTTAGAGACTAATGTTTCTTTATTTTTTAACCAACTATCTAATTGCTTTTCCCAATCAGGGGTTCCGTATGTTTTTAAAACATTGAATAGTTCTTCGGTGATCTGATAGCAAGCTTTGGGACTATTCACCGCACGGCTAGGATCATCTGGATTATATAAACATAAGCCACCACTCACAAACTGATGTAAGGTTTGTCGGCGAAATGTTTCCCGAGTATTTGGAGCATACTCTTTTCCATACACACTCTTACACCAATCCATTATTGGCGTGACGCCTTTCATTGGGCACTCTATCTCTTCCCATGTTTTTTCACTGTGAAGATTTAGTAATGCTAATAAAGTAAGTGCGGAGCGTTCATTTTGTTGACTCCTTGGCAGCCCTAATAACTTTATAATTTCAAGGGCATTGTCTATTTTCTCTTGCATCAAAAAAACATTGTTATCTTTTTTACCTGTCATATTATAAATTTCCGTTTCTATAAAATTATCAATATCTTGCTGAGACAAATTGGTGTTTTTTATTTGAGAGCCAATTCTATAGAGACTATCTAAGTCGGGATATATAATATTACGCAAGTCTGTTGCATTAACCTGAGTGTGCCCACCAAATAATCTATAGAATTTATCTAGTAATGTTGAGTTCAAATAAACATACAGACCAAAAGCAAGTTCTTTATTTATTCCTTTTTTATTAAAATGAAATACATTTAATTTATTATCAAATCCAATCAGTTCTGTTTGAATACTACCATCATATATAGAAGCAACAATTCTATGTTTTTCTTCTTTACTACTAAATCGTCGAACAACTACATAATATCCCTCATTTTCCCAAAGGTATGGCTTTGATTTATCAGAAACCATTATTGCATTAGGTTTTTTTGATTTTTTAGGCCACTCAACTGTGTTTTTAAGATGTATTGGATAGATTAAAGGAACACTATTTTTTTCAGGGTTTTCTCTAAGGTCTTCACTCAATCTGAAATCAACAACAGCTCCAGTACTAACAGAAATATTTAAATCGTTTAAACAGCTATTAAATGCTTTTATATGGTTGAGAGTATTTTGATCTCTATCATTCGCAGTAATATAAATGAATTTATGCTTGTCATTTGGCTGTATAACAGTATTAAACTCTACTTCTCTAATTGTCATATCAGAAACAGTTACAGTATTGCTTTCTTCATCTATGCTAAAATCAGCATTAGGACTAGAAGTGATTGTAACATTTCCTTGTTCAGCCCCTTTAATTAAATGAATAATAATATTTTCTTGTAATACTCCATCTTCTGAAAAAGCATTGTTCCTTTTTTCAAAAATATGAATATGCTTTATGGCAGTTTCATTTAATATTTGTTCTCTCAAGGATTGATAGTAAGGGCCATTACAAAATGAACGCGGAATAATTGCGACTAGCTCTCCATATTTTTTTAATCTTTTTATGGCTATTGAAATAAAACCTGAATACAAATTAACACTATTGAGATTTATCTCTGTAAGAAATTTACTTTGCTCGCTATTTTTATTTATTTTCTTATATGGTGGATTCATGATTACATGTGAGTAAGATTCAATTTCTACTGAATTATTTTTATTATTGATAAATAGATCTCTAGAATGACGAATAAAATCTCCTAGAATAAATTGAGCTCGTAATTTAACGTCTAGTTTATTTGCTGTTTTTTCACAAATATTAATTGTTTGTAAAACCTCTTCCTTGATGTTACTTTCAATATCATAAGCATCGATTTTTAAAGATGAAGTTTTACCTCTTATAAAACATTCATTAATAAAAGCTGCTGACAGAATACAAGAACCACATCCAGGATCCAGCAAAGTTATATTAGATTCTAATTTACTAAAAAGAGAAGACATAAATAATGCGATAGGTGCAGAAGTAAAAAACTGCCCTAGTTCTCCTTTCTTTGTAGCTACAAGCTTTTTACTAGCCAAAATTCGTATCGAATCTACTTCCTTAATAAATGTCATTAATAATTTTTCAGTTTATGAGGATTTAATATGAATATAATATCATAAGAATAGCCATGAATAATGTTATAACTATGTAAATACCCCAAACTTAGTACACAACTCACGTAGAAAATCATGCTGCTTGTTTTAGTGTTTTATACTCAATCGGTGTCATGTTATTTAATGCCTCATGCGGTCTTTCGGTGTTATAAATCGTTAGCCATTCTTCGGTTATTCACCTAGCTTGTGCTAAGTTGTTAAAAAGATATAAATCAAGTAATTCAGTACGATAGGTACGATTAAATCGTTCAATATAACCATTTTGATAAGGGCTACCGGGCTTTATATAATCAATGGCTATATCATGTGATTTAGCCCAGTTTATAAAGGTTTTTCCTGTAAATTCTGGCCCATTATCAACCCGTATTTTTAATGGATATCCATGATATTCGGCCAGTTTATCTAAGTAACGGGTAATCCTTCCTGCTGGTAAGCTGACTGCAATATCAATACCTAACGCCTCACGATTAAAGTCATCGATGACATTGAATGTCCTAAAGCGACGTTGATTACGGCTACTATCACTCATAAAATCCATTGACCAACATTCACCTTGTTTATTAGGCACAAATAGCTTTTCCGGGCATCGTGGAGGAATGCGTTTTTTTCGTTTTACTCTGAGATTAAGCTTTAATTCACAATACACCCGATAAACACGCTTATGGTTCCATTGATAGCCGAGCTTTCTGATACGATTAAAGCATTTAGGAAAGCCCCAGCGTAAATGCCGGTCTGTGATAGCAT
>NZ_LZHJ01000045.1:0-27086 GCF_001690815.1 Gilliamella sp. GillExp13
GCCGGAAAACGCGAGGACATTGGGAGGGAGATACGATTATTAGCCGTAAAGACAAGCAAGCATTGGTGACATTAGTTGAACGCAAAACAGGGCTAGTATTAATTGGGCGCCTCAATCAACGTACCGCCTCCGAAACGAGAGATATGATAATAAAATTGCTAACGCCGTTTAAAAAAATGGTTAAAAGCATCACCATTTGATAATGGAACCGAATTTAATTATCATCATGCTATTGAGCATTATTTAAATACCACCGTGTACTTTGCGGAGCCTTATAAAAGCTGGCAAAGAGGCACAAATGAAAACACCAATGGCTTAATACGTCAGTTTATACCTAAGTCAGCGGCCATTTCATTAGTTGACGACAAACAGATAAAGAAAATACAATATCTATTGAACACACGCCCAAGAAAACGGCATAAGTTTAAAAGCCCTGCCGATTTTTATTCTAAGGAGCTAAGAAGAATTGCACTTCATGGTGTAATCTAGGAATAGATTTAAGCACTTATAGGTTAGTGTTTTTGTTATTATGACTATAAAACGAATGTTAATTTAATTTATCAATTTAAAAACAGCTTAGAAGATTAGCAGTCATATTTCAAAACAATTTCTTCTATGTTTGTAATAAAAACTTTGTTCATGGCGTATTGTGTATGCAATGACGCCACAAATGAATAACGCTAGGTTAGTGCGTTATTCAAGCAATAGCTAAAATAACTTGTACTAAGGTAATTTGATATGATCAATATACCCCTTTACAATATTGACACTTTTTTCAAAGAGTTGTTTTTCATTTTTGTTAAAATCGAGCTTGATCACTTTTTTAATACCATATTGATCTAAAATTGCAGGAACACCAATTGCAACATTTTTACAGCCATACTCTCCGTCTAAAATACAACTAAGCGCTAATGCTCGATGACTATTAGTGAATATATGTTGGCAAATTTCGGTGATAGTGCTAGCTATGCCATATTCGGTACAGTGCTTACGGTTAGCTATTTCAAAGCCCATCTTTCGAGCTTGAGTACCAATATCTTCAAAATCGATTTTGTTTTTTTCTAAATCATTGAGATTAATCCCATAAACCGATGAATGAGACCAAACAGGAAACTGTGAATCACCATGCTCACCGACAATAAAGGCATCAATGCTTTGTGGACCAATATCCATTTTTTCGCCCAATAATCGACGTAAACGTACTGTATCAAGCCATACCCCTGTACCAATGACTCGGTGACGAGGTAAGCCAGATTGTTTCCATACTTGATATGTAATAGCATCGCAAGGATTGGTGGCAATTAAAAATATGCCTTTAAAACCATTTTTCATCATATCAGGTACTATGCTGGCAATGATTTTAGAGGTTCCAGCAAGCTCTTCTACTCGACTTTTTTGAGCTATGCCTGAAGTTACTGTGATAATTGCAATATCAATATCGGCGCAATCGATCGATTCGCGTAAACTGACTTTAACCATATTTTGCCGATAGGCCGCCGCATCTAGTAAATCCTGTGCATGCCCATAGGCTAATTCTTTATTAAGATCAACAAGTGCAATTTCTTCGCAAATTCCTCGATTAACCAGTGTATAAGCCGTTGTTGATCCCACATTACCCACACCGATAATCATCACTTTTCGCAGTTTCATATTAAGCCTCGCTTTATTAAAAAATAAGGTAAAACAACAAATGTTTTTCATAGTATAAAACTAGATTAGTATGATTTAATAAATTATCTTTTCTACTTTAACTATTATTTAAATAGACGGAATTAGCTACTATTTAATTTAGTTTTATATACAATAAACTAACGATATAACTATGTCGTAAATTAATAGAAGTTATAAGTTAATTGAAATCGTGACTTTAAAAAAATTGACTTTTATATTTTAAGTGATAATAATTCTCATTAACATTTTAATTTATTGCTATAAATAATTGGCAATACAGTTTCACTACTATAAGTAATTAAATAGAAAGATATTTGTTTGATTTGTTAGGAATTATCACTGAATTTTGCTATTTGTTTATGAGTTAAACGTTAGGAGTCGCTAATGAAGTTCAATTTTTGGAAAAATCGTAAAATATTATTAAAGGTTATTTTAACTTCGTTAATTATTTTGACAGGTATGCACGAATCTGCACAAGCGTCAGAAAAGAAATTTAAAGTCGTTACTACCTTTACGGTTATTCAAGATATTGCACAAAATGTAGCTGGTGATGCTGCTATAGTAGAGTCAATTACCAAGGTCGGCGCAGAAATTCATGAATACGACCCCACCCCGCAAGATATTACCAAAGTGCTTTCAGCAGATTTAGTGTTATGGAATGGTCTTAATTTAGAGCTTTGGTTTAAACGCTTTTTTGAAGATGTAAAAGATGTCCCATCCGTTGTTGTGACTGAAGGTATTGAGCCAATGCCAATCCGAGAAGGAAGCTATAAAGGTAACCCTAATCCACATGCTTGGATGTCGCCAACACTAGCCTTAATTTATATTGAAAATATTCGCGCGGCATTTGTTAAATATGATCCTAAAAATACGGCTATTTATAATAGAAATGCTGCTGATTATATTGCTAAAATTAAAGCACTTGATGCACCATTACGTGAACGATTGGCCAAAATCCCTGAGTCAAAACGTTGGCTTGTGACCAGCGAAGGAGCTTTTAGTTATCTAGCTCGTGACTATAATTTGAAAGAAGCTTACCTATGGCCAATAAACGCTGAACAACAAGGCACACCTCAGCAAGTTAGGCAATTAATTGATTTAGTGAGAGCAAATGATATTCCTGTCATTTTTAGTGAGAGTACTATTTCAGATAAACCCGCTAAACAAGTGAGCAAAGAAACCGATATTAAATATGGTGGCGTTTTGTATGTCGATTCGCTTTCAACTAAAAATGGTCCTGTTCCAACTTATATTGATTTGTTAAAAGTGACCGTTGAAACTATTGCTAAAGGATTTGAAAAATAATGACTCAAATTTGCTTGAAAGTTGATGATATCACGGTGACTTATAATAATGGCCATACTGCAATTTATGATGCTAGCTTTAGCTTAAACGGTGGTACTATTTGTGCTTTAGTTGGTATTAATGGTAGTGGCAAGTCAACGTTATTTAAAAGCATTATGGGAATGGTTCATCCAACCCGTGGGCGTGTAACTTTTAATGATTTCTCAGTAAAGCAAGCTTTAAAGCAAAATATCATTGCCTATGTGCCACAAACCGAAGAAGTCGATTGGGATTTTCCAGTTCTGGTGTCGGATGTAGTAATGATGGGGCGATACGGGCATATGTCTTTTTTACGTATTCCAAGCAAAGAAGATAAAAAACAAGTTGATATTGCTCTTGAACGTGTGAACATGCTTGATTTTAAGCATCGTCAAATTGGCGAACTTTCTGGTGGGCAAAAAAAACGAGTATTTTTAGCTCGAGCATTAGCTCAACAAGGTAAAGTATTGTTGCTAGATGAGCCCTTTACTGGAGTTGATGTTAAAACCGAAAATGCCATTATTGATTTATTGAAAGATCTGCGAGAAGAAGGCCATTTAATTTTAGTTTCAACCCATAACTTAGGTAGTGTTCCTGAATTTTGTGATCAAGTGGTATTAATTAATCAAACTGTACTGGCCTTTGGTCCAACTAAAACAACTTTTACACCGCAAAATTTAATGACCACCTTTGGTGGTGCACTACGTTACCTTAGTTTATCAGGCGAGAAACTGCATGATGACGAAGATCCTCGTAAAGTATCCATATTAACTGACGATGAGCGTGCTGCTATTTTTTATGGCGAAGGTAAGCATGATTCCCCCCATCGAGATTTATTGATTGACCATTACGATAATAAACCCAAGGGGTAACAATAAATGGAACTTTTACTTGAACCATTTACCTACGATTTTATGCTTAAAGCGATTTGGGTAAGTAGTATTGTTGGCGCTGCTTGTGCTTTTTTATCGGCTTTTTTAATGTTAAAAGGTTGGTCACTAATGGGCGATGCGCTATCGCACTCTGTTGTACCTGGTGTTGCTGGTGCGTATGCACTTGGACTACCTTATTCAATTGGAGCATTTTTTACTGGGTTACTAGCGGCACTTGCAATTACGTTGGTTCGTGCCTTTACACGCTTAAAAGAAGACGCCACTATCGGTTTTATTTTTTCAACCTTTTTTGCTGTCGGTTTGTTAATTATTTCGCTCAATCCAACATCTGTTAACGCACAAACTATTATATTTGGTAATATTCTTGGAATTGATGATAGCGATATGTGGCAAGTGCAAATCATTATTTTGGTATCATTTATACTACTTTTCTTTTTTTGGAAGGATTTGTTAGTTGTCTTTTTTGATGAAACTCATGCCAGATCGATTGGATTAAAACCATTAAAACTAAAAATCCTATTTTTTACTATTTTAAGCGCATGTACCGTTGCAGCATTACAAACAGTTGGGGCTATTTTAGTAATAGCTATGGTTGTTACCCCTGGGGCAACCGCTTACTTACTGACTAATCGATTTTCTCGGCTATTGATTATCTCGGTTCTTATTGGCACTGTAACTAGTGCTGTTGGTGCTTGGATTAGCTACTTTTTAAATGGCGAAACTGGTGGCGTTATTGTAACGCTACAAACGCTGATTTTTATTGCCGCATTTTTATTTGCACCAAAGCAAGGACTTATTGCCAATCATCTTCAGATCCGTAAAAGCCGTTTAAATAAAGGGAGAAAGGTATGACCGAGTTTTGGGAATTTATCTACTATCCTCTGACCCTTCCTCTTATTCAGCGAGCAATTTTAGCTGCACTAGCAACTGGTATAGTTTGTGCTTTGCTTTCTTGCTTTTTAGTTTTAAAAGGCTGGTCATTAATGGGGGATGCAATTTCGCATGCGGTTTTACCTGGAATTGTGCTTGCCTATTTAGCAGGTATTCCCATTATAATTGGTGCTTTTGCTTCAGGCCTATTTTGCTCGGTTGCAACAGGTTACATCAAAGAAAACAGCCGATTGAAAGAAGATACCGTAATGGGGATTGTATTTTCGGGTATGTTTGCTTTTGGTTTAGTATTATTTTCAAAAGTAGATACTTCACAGCATTTAAATCATATCCTATTTGGTAGTGTACTTGGCACTAGTTATGACGAGCTTAAAAAGATCATATTTATTGCTACAATTGTATCAATCTTAGTTATTATAAAACGCCGTGATCTTATGCTTTACTGCTTTGATCCTGTACAAGCTAAAGTTGTTGGACTACCAGTTAAACTATTACATTATGGTTTATTAAGTGTGTTAGCTTTAACCATTGTAGGTTCGTTAAAAATAGCGGGTATGATTTTAGTTATTGCTATGCTGATAGCTCCAAGTATAACTGCTTTTTCGTTAACTAAACGTTTTGAATGGATGTTAGTAATTGCTGTGTTGGTTTCCACAATTTCAACAGTGACGGGCACCTTGATAAGTTATTATGCAGATGCATCAACCAGTGCTTGTATTGTTATTTTGCAGGCAACCATATTTTTATTTTCTCAGGTTTATCAGTTTATTACTAGCAAAAAATTACGCCACTAAAATTATTCTTGTAACTATTGCAAAGAAGCCGTTTTTAGAAATACTTTTTTACAGCTATAAAAAACAGCGTAATGATATTTTTAAGCCATTTTACGCTGTTATTATTAATTTAATTGTTATTCATCATCCAAATATTTACTATTATCTGCATAATTATCAAAACGTGAAAACTGACCTTGGAATTTTAATCGAACTTTACCAATTGGTCCGTTTCGCTGTTTTCCTAGAATAATTTCAGCAATGCCTTTATGTTCTGAGGCTTCGTTATAAACCTCATCACGATAGATAAACATAATCACATCAGCATCTTGTTCGATAGAGCCTGATTCACGTAAATCAGAGTTAACTGGTCTTTTATCGGCTCGTTGCTCCAAACTACGATTAAGCTGAGATAGTGCAACAACAGGAACTTGTAATTCTTTAGCCAAGGCTTTTAGTGAACGCGATATTTCGGCAATTTCTAAAGTACGATTTTCAGAAATATTCGGTACACGCATAAGCTGTAAGTAATCAACCATTATCATACTTAAGCCTTTATGTTCCCGATAAATGCGTCTTGCTCTTGAGCGTAATTCCATTGGCGTTAAACCTGATGAGTCATCAATATAGATGTTTTTCTTTTCGAGCAATAGTCCCATTGTGCTTGAGATTCTTGCCCAATCATCGTCTTGCAGTTGTCCTGTTCGAATTTTTGTTTGGTCAACACGTGAAAGCGAAGCTAGCATACGCATCATGATTTGTTCTGAAGGCATTTCTAAGCTGAATATTAATACTGGTTTTTCCTGTTCTAGCGCAGCATTTTCGCACAAATTCATAGCAAAAGTGGTTTTACCCATTGATGGCCTTGCCGCAATGATAATTAAATCGGAACGCTGCAAACCAGCCGTTTTTTTATCTAAATCGATATAACCTGTTGAAACCCCTGTCACACCATCATGTGGGCGTTGAAACAACTCTTCGATTTTAGCTACCGTTGCTTCTAGCACTTCGGTAATACTTTTTGGACCTTCACCTTGTTTAGTTCGGCTTTCAGCGATTTGAAATATTTTGCTTTCCGCCAAATCTAAAATTTCGGTACTATCTCGCCCTTCTGTTGCATAACAGTTATCAGCAATATCATTTGATGCACTAATTAATTCACGTAAAATCGCTTGTTGGCGAATAATATCACTATAAGCAACAACATTAATCGCACTTGGTGTGTTTTTTGAAAGTTCAGCCAAATAAGCAAAACCACCGACATCAGCTAAAACATCTTTACTTTCAAGGCTTTCAGAAAGGGTAATTAAATCAATTGGTGTACCTTTACTGACCAATGTATGCATTTCAGAAAAAATTAGTTGATGATGACGCGAATAAAAATCGCGATCAGTGATCATTTCAGATACAGCATCCCAACGTTGATTATCAAGCATCAAGCTACCAAGTACTGCTTGTTCAGCTTCAATTGAGTGTGGTGGAAGCTTGATATTATGCAAGTTTGTTTTTTTCGCTTCTTGATTTCTAGAATCTTTATTTGTGCTTGTTCGATCAGTCTTCATTACATTTATCTTTTTAATTTAATTAACTCTTTATTTTTTGCTTATTATCCAACTTATTTTAAAAATAATGGGCCTAATGCTTGGGTTGGTATTTGATATTCTGATGGATAATCCACCTGAACTAAATATAATCCTTCAGGTTTTGCTGTTGCAGCAGCTTTCGTTCTGTCTTTAGCCTGCAAAAGTTCGCTAATCCATTCTGGATGTCGATTACCCGCTCCAACTTCAAGTAAACTGCCCACAATATTACGTACCATATGGTGAACAAACGCGTTAGCTTTAATATCAACAATAATAAATTCACCTTGTCGCCAAACTTCGATATGATGAATATTACGCCAAGGTGTTCTTGATTGGCACTGCGCAGCTCTAAAGGATGAAAAATCATTCTCACCTAATAAATACTGTGCAGCTTGATGCATTAAGGTTTCATCCAAAGGTAAATAATAATGCGATACTCCTTTAGCTAAAATTGCTGTCCGATAACGATGATTATAAATCACATAACGATAACGCCGAGCAGTCGCACTAAACCGCGCATGAAAACTATCATCAACTACTTGTGACCAACGCACCGCAATATTATCAGGTAAATGAGAATTCACTCCCATTGTCCAAGCACTAGCTGATCGCATGGCTTGGGTTTCAAAATGAATAACTTGACCAGTTGCGTGTACACCAGCATCTGTGCGACCAGCACAAAAGACGTTTATTGGTGAATTAGCAATTGTCGATAGTGCTAATTCTAGTCTTTCTTGAATAGAATCAACATACTGCTGTCGTTGCCAGCCAAAGTAATTACTACCATCATATTCAATACCAAGGGCAATTTTATATATAGTCATTAATGAGGATCTCAAGTGTCTCAATTAACATTAATGCACCTAAATAACGAATATTATCAGCAACTGACCAAAATTGAATTTGTTCATAATGGCCGTAACTGTGTCTCAAATTAGCCAATTTAATAGTTAGCTGACCTTCAGATTCTATACTAACTTCGGTCACTGGAGTTGGCAGATTATCGCTTTGCACTTCAACCCCAAACTCGCTAAAACGTGCCATATCTAACTCAATCGGTAAGCTACTTGATACATTAATAGCTTGTGACACCCCATAAAACACAGGCACAATCACTGACTCAATAGAGACAGGAAGTTCATAATTACTTAATATTTTACGAATTTGATTAACTTGTGACTTTTCACCTAATATTGAATCATCATGTTCGTGCGATACGGGTAACAAGTTAAATGCTAATTGCTTGTCAAATAACTGATTATCAACTGGCATGCCGTTTAATAAGCGAGCGCTCTGCCCAGCCAGCTCATCCACTCCTGGCTTACCATACAATGAGGCCGGAATAAAACTGGTGACATGTAAATTGGTTAATAACTCAATATCAGTTAAAGACGCAACACAACGCAATAATTGGCACACTGTGGCACTAGCTACAGCTATAATGTTTTCATTACGGTATTCAGTTAATACATTGTTATTAACTTTAGGTACTACTAATGGAATATGATCCTGCTGAGCAAAATAGCCACTTGCATCAATCACTAAACAACCTGATTCTGCCGCAATTTGTGCATATTTTTCACTTGTTTCATAACCAGCAACAAAAAAGGCAAAATGGCACTTGCTCCAGTCCATTTGTGTACTATCGGTAACAGTTAAATTTTTACCAACAAAACGAACAACTTCACCAGCACTATTATCACTACCGACCAAATAGAGATTTTCAATTTTTAGACTATTGTCTTGTAAACTACGTTGTTGTAATAATTCAACTAGCGCAGAACCCACTTGTCCTGTCGCCCCCACAATAGCAATATTCCATGCAGACATATTTATAAACCCAAATAAAAAAATTAACGGTAATTATATCACTATATTGTCAAAGATAGCGGAAAAAGATATTTTTCAATTTTGGAACACAGATCGACAAAACAAAATCTGATCCCTTACAAATTAGCTTAATATCCGTAAAGTAATAACCCACTTTAATCAAAATTTATTCGTTAATATGACAAAAATCACTCTATCGGATATTGCTACAAAAGCTAATGTTTCAGTTGCTTCGGTTTCAAGAGTATTAAAAAAACCACATTTAACTTCCCCTCAAGCTCAACTACGCGTTTATCAAGCTATTGAGGAATTAAATATAGATACATCAAAAAATTTAAAACCCTTTCAATCAATACATAACAGTAGAAAGATATTAATTATTGATAATCAACTTTTTTCAAAAAGTTTAATCAATCTTGGGTTAGAACAAGCTTTGAAAAAAGAGCAGTATCAACTGTTTTATTTGCAGTTTCCTTATAATAATAGAAACGATATCCATCATATTATTCGTTATGTAGCCCAAAATGCATTTGACGGTATTATCATTATCAATGATGCTCCATATTTAAAAACACTGGTTTCTTATAAAGATACATTACCACCCATTGTGTTAGTTAATCACTTTTCGCTTGATTTTATTTGCGTTCACTTTGATCATTTATTGATCGGATATCAAATGACGAAATATTTAACTGAAAATTCTCATACCAAAGTTGCTATTTTGCTTAATAATGACCAATTGATAAATTCAGCACTTCAGCTACAAGGTTATAAACAAGCATTGCTACGTGCCAATATTGTTATTGAGCCTCGATATATTATTCAAGGTTGTTTTACTTATCAACATGCCAGATCAGCAATAAAAAAATTAATAAACGGCAGTAAATCGCCATCAGCCGTCATTTGTGCCGATAATTTTAGCTTAACCTATTTAGATGAAATTTATTATAAAGACCTACACAATCAATCTCCTGATAGCATGGTTTTAGGGGCGTTACATCAAGCCAATGAAAGTAAATCAAAACTGACTCAACCTCTCACTATCTCTTATTTTAGCTCTTCTAAAGAACTTAAATATAATGAATTAGATAATTTATGTAGAATTAATAAACCACTATTTAAAATGGGACAACAGTCTGCAACTTTACTATGTGATATTATTAAAGACACAAAAAAGTCTATTAAACACAATAAAATTATCAATGTTGAATCGATGTTTTACTAATACGTGTACTATCTTTAAAAAGATATTCCCTATTTTGTTTTTGCTCGCTTTCATTGCAAATAATTATCTTACCTTCTGATATTGCAGAGAGTAAAAATAATTCAGGAGTCTAGACCGTTTAATTTTATTGAGATCTGATATCACATTAGCGCTTGGCAAATTGAAATAAGGAGGGTTATAAACAAGGCAAAGTATAGCCGTAATCTTTTTCCCAGATAGTAAGCTTTTAAGTTGAATAGCCGTTTATTAAATTTCATCCATTATCATTTACAGAACTTTACCCAAAGTGAATAAATTAATATGAAATTTCAATATTCGAGTATTTTTAATATAAAATTATATAAAATTCGGTGATTAAATTGCCTTTCACCTTTAATTAGCAAATACACAAAATTTAGAATTAACTCTAAAAACAAGATAATTTTTCCAAATAACCTTTATTTACACCATTTAAGATATTAGATAGCAATTATTATGTTTGTTTAAATGTTCGCTTTATTGGTAAACGGAGTTAAATCAGTACATAAAAAGAGGGAAGCATCCCTCTTTTTTTACGCTCCAGCTCTGTAATTTGGTGGTTCTTTGGTGATAAGTACATCGTGCACATGGCTTTCTTTCATTCCAGCACCAGTAATGCGATAGAATTTAGGTTTAGTTCTTAACTCATCAATTGTTGCGCAACCGGTCAATCCCATACAAGATCTTAATCCCCCCATTTGTTGATGAACTATTTCTTTTAGTAAACCTTTGTAGGCAATACGACCTTCTATACCCTCTGGCACAAGTTTATCAGCAGCATTGTCAGTTTGGAAATAACGGTCAGAAGATCCTTTTGTCATTGCACCAAGCGAACCCATTCCACGATATGATTTATATGCTCTGCCTTGGAATAGTTCAATTTCACCTGGCGCTTCTTCAGTACCTGCAAACATTGAACCAACCATTACACAAGATGCACCTGCTGCAATAGCTTTAGCAATATCACCTGAATATCGAATTCCACCATCAGCAATAACAGGAATGTTGTGTTTTTGTGCAATTTCGACAGCATCCATTATGGCGCTGATTTGAGGTACGCCAACACCAGTTACAATGCGTGTTGTACAAATTGAGCCGGGGCCAATTCCTACTTTAACGGCGTTAACACCTGCATCAATTAAGGCTTTAGCTCCTTCTGCTGTGGCGATGTTACCGCCAATAATTTGTAAATCTGGATAGGACTTTCTTGCTTGACGAATACGCTCAAGTACGCCTTCTGAATGGCCGTGCGATGAGTCAATCAATAATACATCTACACCTGCTTCTACTAATGCTGCAATCCGCTCTTCATTACCAGCTGCTGCGCCAACAGCGGCTCCAACACGCAAACGACCTTGCTTGTCTTTACAAGCATTAGGTTTTTGTTCAGCTTTGTTATAATCTTTGACGGTAATCATACCTTTTAGGTGGAATCGACCATCAACAACAAGGACTTTTTCAACCCGGTATTCGTGCATTTTTTGCAGCACGATTTCACGTTGTTCACCTTCATTTACAGTCACTAAGCGTTCTTTCGGTGTCATCACCGCAGTAACAGGTAAAGAAAGATCCGTTGCAAATCGTACATCGCGTGCGGTAATAATGCCAACTAGTTCTTGAGTTTCAGTCACAACTGGAAACCCTGCAAAACCATACTCTTTAGCTAGTTCGATAACTTGCTTTATAGTTGCAGTTGGTAGAACTGATACAGGATCTTGTACTATGCCGCTTTCATGTTTCTTAACACGTCTTACATGATTGGCTTGATTTTCAATTGACATATTTTTATGAATAAACCCAATACCACCTTCTTGAGCAAGTGCAATAGCTAAATCAGATTCAGTTACAGTATCCATTGCGGCAGAAATCATTGGAATATTGAGCTTGATGGTTTGGGTTAATTGAGTACTAATATCAGCAGTGTTAGGTAATACAGTTGAGTGAGCTGGAACTAATAACACGTCGTCAAACGTGAGAGCTTCTTTGACTATACGGGACATGACAATATTCACCATTGAGTTAAATTGTTGATAAAATATTGCCGAGACATTCTACTTACTTTTAACTTAAAAGGCTAGAAAAATTTTATTAATATTGAAATAAAAAAGTAAATAAAAATACAATAGAATTAAATATAAGTGAAGATATATTGAAAACACCTCACCAATTCAATAAAACTGGTGAGGTAAAAATCAGCTCTTAATGTTTTATTAAATAAGCATATTAATAGCTAAACATCCTACTAATCCACAAACAGAAATTGTAGTTTCTAATAGTGACCAAGATTTCATGGTTTCAGCAATACTTAAATTGAAATATTCTTTAAATAACCAAAATCCAGGATCATTAACGTGCGAAAATACAACACTTCCAGCTCCTGTTGCAATAACCATCAGTTCAGGACTTACCCCTGTTGAAGCAATGAGAGGGAACACAATGCCTCCTGCTGTCAACGCAGCAACAGTCGCAGAACCAAGCGCTAATCGAAGCAATGCCGCAATTAACCAAGCCATTACAATAGGTGAAATATTCGATGAATGCATCATTTGTTCAATGTAAACTTTTACACCACTATCAACAAGCACTTGTTTAAATGCTCCGCCTCCACCAATAATTAATAACATCATGGCAATAATTTTGATTGAATCAACTAGAGTAGCATTAACTTCAGCCATGGAGCGTCCACGTAAAAGGCCAAATGTAAATACAGCAACTAATACAGAAATCAAAGTTGCAATGACTGGATCACCTAGAAATTCTACATAAGGTAACACTGCATGTCCTTTATCTAAAGTCATATCGCAAACCGCACGAATTGACATTAAAATAACTGGAATTAAAGCGGTAAAAACACTGACTGCAAAGCTTGGCATTTGCTCATCAGTAAATTTTTTAGAATTATATAAGCCTTCTTCAATTGGATGATTAATTACGCGAATAAATGGTAATCTTGCTAATACAGGTCCAGCTAAAATTACCGTTGGGATACCGATGATAGTACCATAGAGTAAGGTACGTCCCATATCTGCTTTAAAAATTTCAGCAATAGCTGTAGGACCAGGATGAGGAGGTAAAAAGCCATGGGTCACAGATAAAGCCGCAGCCATAGGAATACCAATATATAGTGGCGATATACGTAACGTTGCGGCAATAGTTAATACTAATGGTAATAAAAGAACAAACCCAACTTCATAGAAAAGTGCAAAACCAACAATAAAACCAGTAAGTGTAACCGCCCATTGGATTTTCTTGTCACCAAATGTTTCAATTAGCGTTGTTGCGATACGTTGAGCTCCACCACAATCGGCCAATAATTTTCCCAACATTGCTCCAAAGCCCATAATTAAGGCTAAACTACCAAGCGTACCACCGACTCCATTTTTTATGGATTTCACCACATCCATAACTGGCATGCCTTCCATTACACCAACACTTAGCGCAACTAGAATTAGAGCAATAAAACCATTGACTCGAAGTGGTAACATTAAAATAAGTAGCAGTGCTACACCAATAGCAATTATTATTAACGGCATAAATAGATCCTCTAAAATAAAATATCCCTTGTTATCGGTAACATGCTAAATTATAGAGAAATTTAAAAAAAATACAGGGAAGAAATATCTAAAATGAGAATTTGATCACATTTTTAAAATGAATCTGATTTTTGTGCCATTAATATATAATTTATATCCACATTTGGACTTAATTTGAACTGATTTTTAAATAAAAGATATTCCATACCAATAATAGCTTCTACATCTAATTTTGCTTGCTCAACAAGCGCCATTAACTCCGATGGGCGAATGAAGCGATTAAAGTCGTGCGTACCTTTGGGCACTAAGCGAGCAATATATTCTGCTCCATAAATCAATAACAATTTTGCTTTATGATTACGGTTAATAGTCGATAAAAATAGTTTACCTCCTGGTTTAAGCAATTTTGCACAGGCTTGTATGACAGAAAAAGGATCAGGTACATGTTCTAATAACTCCATACAAGTAATGACATCATACTTGGCAGGATGTTGTTGTGCATGTTTTTCAACCGTTTGCTTTTGATAATCGATCGTAAGGCCATTTTGTTCGGCATGAATTTTGGCAACGGTAAGCGATTCATCAGCAAGATCAATGGCGGTAACATTTGCCTCTAATTTAGCTAGGCTTTCAGATAATATCCCACCCCCACAGCCAACATCAAGCACAAATTTGTTGGTTAGTGATCCACATTTTTGTTTTATATAATCCACACGTAATGGATTGATGATGTGTAACGGTTTGCATTTACCATTTGGGTTCCACCAATCGGCAGCAAGTTGTGAAAATTTGTTGATTTCGTTTTGGTCGATGTTTTGTGACATAGTGGCTCTTTGATATCAGTAAAATCTAAAATTAACTATATGCTATGTTGTTGCGATTATCAATAAATCAGCCTGATTAATCTTGTTTATCAAAAAATAACATATTAAACACTGCTGTTTACTATATAATTTGTCCTACAAAAAGATTATTACGTCAATTAATGAGACAAAGAGAAGGAATCGGTCTTAAATATATTTATTTAGTTCAAAACATATCATAATTTTTAACAAATATAATTGACTTTGCCTTTAATTGGCGATGTTGTTATTTTTTATTGCAGATTTCTCCTTTTTGAGTATTTTAAAAATGTTTAATATGACATATTGATTAGTATAATCGTTTAAAAAAATAAATATGATACATTCCTATCGCTACTCGCTAAAAATTTATACGGATATAACCAATAACTTGCATAATATCTTGTTTATAGAAGTATTTCATGGCATGATTAAAATTTCATTTATAAAATGACACACTTTTTTCACAACGCTAAATTAAACTAATTAAGATTAAAGGAAACAATATTAATGAGTACGGGTACTATGAAAAAAAGTCACTCACAGTGGAGTTCGCGCATGGGATTTATGCTTGCCGCTGCTGGTTCTGCTGTTGGGTTAGGTAATATTTGGAAATTCCCCTATATGGCTGGCGAAATGGGCGGCTCTGCGTTTGTGCTTACCTATTTACTATTTATGTTTGTAATTGGCTTACCAATTTTAGTTTTAGAATGGTTAATTGGGCGTCGAGGGCAAAAAAATCCAATTCATACTATGGAAGATGTGGCTGTTTCAGAAGGCCGTTCTAAATCATGGCGCTGGGTTGGTATCATTGGTGTAGTAGGTTCTTTTTTAATCCTATCATTTTATAGTGTTATCGGGGGGTGGGCGACTGATTACATTGTTTTAGCAGCCCAAGGTTCTTTCGAAGGTGCTAATGGCGAAGCTACTGGTCAACTTTTTACCCATTTCCTTGGCAATGTTAACAGTCTACTAACTTGGCACACCGTATTTATGTTTGCTACAGCATTTATTGTTGCTCTTGGTGTTGGTGCTGGTTTAGAACGCGGTTGTAAATTGATGATGCCTGGGCTCGGAGTGTTATTACTTGTTTTAGTTGGTTATGCTGCTTATGTTAGCGGTCCATCTTTTTATGATGCTTTTAAATTTTTGTTCACTCCTAATTGGTCTGCAATTAACGGTACAGCAGTATTGGCAGCATTGGGACATGCATTTTTTAGTCTATCTTTAGGTATGGGTATTATGATGGCATATGGTTCTTATCTGGGTTCAGATGTGAACTTACTATCAACTGCACGTACTGTAGTTATTTTAGATGTAATTGTGGCGATGCTATCTGGTATGGCGATTTTCCCACTGGTATTTGCTAACGGTTTACAACCTGGTGAAGGTCCAGGACTTATTTTTGTCACCTTACCGATTGCTTTTGGTAATATGGCTGGCGGCACTGTTTTAGGTGTTTTATTCTTTATTTTTCTTACTTTTGCTGCATTAACTTCTTCTATTTCATTACTTGAACCAACAGTTGAATTGTTAGAAGAAAAAACACCATTGGGTAGAAAATCAGCAACAATTTTAAGTAGTTTAGTTATTTGGGCATTAGGTATCGCATGTATTTTATCATTTAATGAATGGGCTGAAGTGAAACTATTTGGTAAAAATATATTTGATTTGCTTGATTACTTAACTAGTAAAATAATGTTACCTGTTACAGGTTTAGGCACTGTGATATTTGGTGCTTGGATGATGAACCAAAAACGTATCCGCGAAGAATTAAATTTAAATAATTTCTGGTTTAACATTTGGACTGTTTTATCACGATTCGTTATTCCAGTTGCTGTTATTTTAATTCTTGTTTATGGATTTATGTAGCTTTTATTAATTTAAAACAACTTTTAATTAAAAAGCCTTGACCTCTTTAAGGCTTTTTTTGTTCTCTTTTTGCATTTTTAACAAAAAATAACCAAACAATGAATAAATGTCTTACCCCCCTATTGAAATCTTTTTTTTTACTCCCATATAGCAATACATCAATAAATCAAACCATTATGTTAATTTTATTCAGTTAATCTAACAGGCAATGCGCTATTAAATGAGCAAAATGATAAAAGTTAGTTAATAACAAATCATTTTCGTCATTAGAATTAATTGAATTGACTAAATATAATAGAGGAACTAGTCAATGAGTAAGCAAGGCACTGAAACTCGTGGATTTCAATCCGAAGTTAAACAAATTCTACATTTAATGATTCACTCTTTATACTCAAATAAAGAGATTTTTTTAAGAGAACTTATTTCAAACGCATCCGATGCAGCCGACAAACTTCGATTTAAAGCGTTAGAAAATCCAGATCTATATGCTGGCGATGGTGAACTTGGTGTGCGTATTTCGACCAATAAAGAGGCAGGCACTTTGACTATTGCCGATAATGGTATTGGTATGACTCGTGATGAAGTGATTGAAAACTTAGGTACTATTGCTAAATCAGGTACCAAAGCATTTTTAGAGTCTATTGGTAGCGTTCAAGCCAAAGATAGCCAACTAATTGGTCAGTTTGGTGTAGGTTTTTATTCTGCTTTTATCGTTGCCGATAAAGTCACAGTTAGAACGCGCGCAGCCGTCGCAAAAGCCGGCGAAGCAGTTATGTGGGAGTCAACAGGTGAAGGTGAATATACTATATCAGATGATAATAAAGAAACTCGTGGTACAGAAATTACTTTACACTTAAAAGAAGATGAAAAAGAGTTTTTAGACGATTGGCGTTTACGCTCTATTATCAGTAAATATTCTGATCACATTCCACTGCCTGTTGAAGTACAAACTACTGATGAAAAAAGCAAAGAAGTCAAATGGGAAAAGGTTAACAAAGCACAAGCTCTATGGACTCGTAGTAAATCAGAAGTGACTGACGAGGAATATAAAGAGTTTTATAAACATTTATCACACGACTTTGCCGATCCATTAAGTTGGAGTCATAACCGTGTTGAAGGTAAACAAGAATATACTAGCTTACTTTATATTCCAGCAAAAGCGCCTTGGGATATGTGGAATCGTGATAATAAACACGGCTTAAAACTGTATGTACAACGTGTATTTATTATGGATGATGCTGAACAATTTATGCCTAACTATTTACGTTTTATAAAAGGCTTAATTGATTCAAATGATTTGCCATTAAATGTATCGCGCGAAATTTTGCAAGATAACAAAATCACCCAAAACTTACGTAATGCATGTACTAAGCGTGTGTTACAAATGCTTGAAAAACTTGCTAAAGACGATAAAGAACAGTATCAACAGTTCTGGAGTGAATTTGGTTTAGTATTAAAAGAAGGTACTGGTGAAGACTTTGCCAACCGTGAAGCAATTGCAAAATTACTCCGTTTTGCGTCAACTCATAGCGATAGCGATGCGCAAACAATATCACTAGAAGATTACATTAGCCGAATGCAAGAAGGTCAAGAAAAGATCTACTATATTACCGCTGATAGCTATGGTGCGGCAAAAAATAGTCCTCATCTTGAGCTATTCCGTAAAAAAGGTATTGAAGTATTGTTATTATCCGATCGTATTGATGAATGGATGATGAGTAACTTAACTGAATTTGATGGCAAACAGTTCCAATCTATCAGTAAATCAGACGAATCAATCGAAAAATTAGCTGATCAAGATAGTGAACAGCAAAAGCAAGTTGAAAAAGAACTTGTGCCATTTATTGAACGAGTTAAAACTACATTAGGCGATAAAGTGAAAGAAGTAAAATTAACGCATCGCTTAACTGATACACCTGCGATTGTTACCACTGCTGCCGACGAAATGAGCACACAAATGGCTAAATTGTTTGCAGCAGCAGGTCAAAAAGCACCAGAAATCAAATACACGTTTGAAATCAACCCAGATCATAAGCTGGTTAAACGTATTGCTGATACGCAAGATGAAAGCGCATTTAACGATTGGGTAGAACTACTACTAGATCAGGCCTTACTTGCTGAAAAAGGTTCACTTAGCGATCCAAGTAAATTTATTCAAACAATGAATAAATTATTAGCACAATAATAAAATAATAGACTAATCAGCCTCGATACATTAACCCTATCGGGGCTTTTTTATAGTAAAAGAAAAACAATATTTTTTAAAATATGATATTTATCACATTTCTTTATATTTTTGCTTCCGATTTTTCTATGACTATTCATAATAAATAGACATATATAATTAATCATACCCAATGAAAGTTTATAAAATATTAAACAACAATGTTATTGTTACACTTGATGCTAAAGGTAATGAATTAATTGTTACTGGTCGTGGAATTGGATTTAAAAAACGTGAAGGTGACTTAATTGATACAAGTCTCATAGAGAAGCAGTTTTCACTCGATAATAAAGAAACATACCCTAAATTTGAAGAATTGCTTTCAAAGATTTCTTTTGAAGTGTTAACCACATCTGAAATTATTATTAATCATGCAAAACAATGCATAGATAGCAAATTACAAGACAGCATTTATATTTCGCTGACCGACCATATCCATTTTGCTATTGAGCGCCATAAACAAGGTTTTGATATTCCTAATGGATTTCTATGGGAAATCAAAAAGTTTTACCCTAAAGAGTTTCAAATCGGTTTGTATGCCTTATCAATAATAAAAGAACGATTATCAATTGAATTACCAGAAGACGAAGCTGGTTTTATTACTTTTCATATTATCAATGCGCAATTAAATGACACAATGCCCAATATTGTTAATATGACTAAAATCATGCACGAAATTCTTAATATAGTGAAATATCACTTTAACTTTGAATATGACGAAAATTGCCTATCTTATCAACGTTTTGTTACTCATTTAAAATTTTTTGCTCACCGTATTTTAAGCCACAGCAAGCAAACACAACAAGATAATTCTTTGTATGAATTAGTACGACAAAAATACGAACTAGCCTATCTTTGTACTAAACAGATAGATTTACATTTAATACAACAATATCAACATCCACTTTCTGATGACGATAGTCTCTATTTAACTATTCATATTGAACGATTACGAACTGAACTGAAAAATCAATAATGTGATATAACTCACATTTTAATCATTATATTTAAACAAACTATATCCATTATTCTTAAATCATGCTAATTTTATTAAATCATTTTTGGATTGTTATTGCATAGAAAAGCAATTAGCTATGCGAGCAAAACCTAAATTCCTTAAATTAAAGGGATTTAGGTTTTTTTTTGCATTGAAAAGGATAGGTATGAAAAACAAACAGCTTGCCGAATCAATTATTCAATATGTTGGGGGTAAGGACAATGTTATCAGCTTAGTGCATTGTGCTACTCGTTTAAGATTTGTATTGAAAGATGATAACAAAGCCGATGCAGAAACATTAAAAAAACTGGTCGGGGTTATTACTGTTGTACAAAGTGGAGGACAATTTCAGGTTGTTATTGGTAATAATGTTGCTGATGTATATAGTGACATTATGCAACTGACAAATCTTAATGAAAATAACGAACCAGCCTCGCAATCAGGCAAAAAATCGGGGATTTTCTCTAAATTGATTGATCTTGTTTCGGGAATTTTTATTCCAGCACTTGCTATACTTGTTGCTGGTGGGATTTTAAAAGGTTTAATCTCGTTGTTACAAGTAATCAATGTCATTATCCCTGAAACACCTACTTATAATTTCCTATTTGCCATTGCTGATGCACCTTTTTATTACCTACCTATTATTTTAGGATTTTCTGCTGTTAAAAAATTTGGCGGTAATCCCTATGTAGGCATGGCAATTGGTGGTGCATTAGTTCACCCTAATATTGTCGGTATGATGAAAGGCGCATTAGAATTACAAACCGAATTCTTTTCAATCCCAATTAGTCTAATCCCTTATGCATCATCGGTATTTCCAATTATTTTAGCGAGTTGGGTATATTCTATATTTGAACGAGTTTTTAATAAAATATTGCATGATTCATTTAAAAAATTTATCTCGCCATTACTCAGCATATTAATTACCGTACCGTTAACTTTTGCGGTTATTGGTCCAGTTGTGTCAATGTTAAGTGACCTTATTGCCTCTGGAATTATCTTCATCTATCAATTAAACCCTGTAATTGCTTCAATGATTTTAGCCGCTAGCTGGCAAATCATGGTGATATTTGGGGTTCATTGGGGATTAGTACCATTTTCAATGAATAACTTGGCTCTTTATCATGAAGACTTTATGTTACCTATTTTATTACCGGCTGTTTTTGCACAAACAGGGGCTGCATTGGCGGTAATGTTACGTTCTAAAGATAAACAATTTAAAGCATTAGCAAGTTCATCTGTATTATCAGGGATTTTTGGTGTAACAGAACCCGCAATCTATGGTGTGAATTTACCATTAAAAAAACCATTTATTATTGGTTGTTTGTCTGCCGCAATCGGTGGGGCTATTGTTGGTTACCATCACACTGTCACTTATTCATTTGGTATGGTTAGTATATTTTCATTTTTACAATTAATTCCAATTGAAGGGGTCGATTCAAGATTTTATGCGGTTGTTATTGCTACAATTATTTCCTTTGCAATTGCAACAATCGTTACTTATTTCTTTGGTATACCTAAAGATAAATCTCAAACGGATGAAATTGATAATTCATCTTCTAACAATATGGAAACTGAACATAAAATCACGATCTACAGCCCAATGACAGGCAAAGTCAATCCATTAAGTGAGGTAAAAGATCCTACATTTGCCAGTGAATTAATGGGTAAAGGTATTGCAATCATTCCAACTGTTGGTCAAGCTGTCGCCCCTGATGATGGTGAAGTTGTGTCATTATTTCGAACTAAACACGCAATTGGCTTTCAAACAGAATCTGGAGCTGAAATATTAATTCATATCGGTATTGATACCGTTAAATTGGATGGTCAACATTTTGAAGCTCATGTAGAAACTGGTAGCAAAGTAAAAAAAGGTGATTTGTTAGTCAGTTTTGATATAGAGGCAATTAAACAAGCTGGTTTTGAAGTTACCACACCAATTATAATTACTAATAGTGATAGTTATCAAGATATACAACGTATCTTTGAACAAGATAATATTAAAAGCGGAGAGGCTTTATTAGCGTTATCCCAAAATAAGGAGTAAAACATGTCAACAAAATTTCCTAATGATTTTCTTTGGGGCGGTGCCATTGCCGCTAACCAAGTTGAAGGGGCTTACCGTGAAGATGGTAAAGGTTTATCTACATCAGATTGTACGCCAAATGGTTTATTTGGTGACATCATCAATCGCAATGAAACTGATATTGCTAGTATAAAAGACAAAGCTATCGATTTTTATCATCGCTATCCTGAAGATATTGCTCTATTTGCTGAAATGGGTTTCACTTGTTTACGAACATCAATTGCTTGGACACGCATATTTCCTAATGGCGATGAAGAACAACCAAATGAAGCTGGCTTAGCCTTTTATGACAAATTATTTGATGAAATGGCAAAACACAACATAAAGCCACTAGTCACTTTATCACACTATGAAATGCCCTATTATCTTGTTACTCAATATGGTGGATGGGAAAATCGTAAAGTCATTGAATTTTTCACTCATTACGCTAAAACTGTTTTTGAACGCTATAAAAATAAGGTTAAATATTGGCTTACCTTCAATGAAATCAACATGTCATTACATGAACCTTTCACCGGTGTTGGTTTGGACAGAAATAGCACCAAACAGCAAATCTACCAAGCAATCCATCATCAATTAGTTGCCAGTGGTCGAGCAGTTAAACTCTGTCATCAAATCATTCAAGATGCAAAAATTGGTAACATGTTATTAGGCGCTGTGGCTTACCCCCTTACGCCAAAACCTGAAGATGTTTGGGAAACTCATCAAGAAAATCATGGTTGGTTATTTTTTGGAGATGTTCAGGTGCGTGGCTATTACCCAACCTATATGAATCGCTTCTTTAAAGAAAATCATATTAAGCTTGATATTACTGAACAAGATAAACAAGATCTTAAAGAAACAGTCGATTTTGTTTCATTTAGTTATTACATGAGTTGCTGTGCAACAGATGATGAGTCACAAAAAACCAAAGGTAATATTTTAGATATGGTGCCTAACCCTTATCTTAAGGCATCCGAATGGGGGTGGCAGATCGATCCAATTGGAATTCGTTATCTTCTTAATTTACTTTATGAGCGTTATCAAAAACCGTTATTTATTGTCGAAAATGGCTTAGGTGCCAAAGATAAATTAGAAGCAAACAATACAATCAATGATGATTATCGGATTAATTATATGAATGATCATTTAGTACAAATCCGAGAAGCCATTAATGATGGTGTTGAAGTTATGGGATACACCAGTTGGGGACCAATAGATCTTATCAGCGCATCCAAAGCCGAAGTCACTAAACGCTATGGATTTATTTATGTAGATCTAAATCAAGATGGCACAGGCACATTAAATCGCTATAAAAAGAAAAGCTTCTACTGGTATCAATCCGTGATTTCATCAAAAGGTGAAAATTTGAAAGCATAAGATAATCTGGGAGGATTGACGCTGCTCATCTCCCCTATTATTTTTTAATAAACATGTGACAAGGTAAATAGCTAATCGAATGGAGATATAAATTATTTAAATTAATCATATTACTATAAAAAACACATATACATAAAAATAAAACAAAACTTTAAATTATTGGATTGTTACTGCTTTTTGGCAGGCAAAACCTAAATATTAATTAGAGAATTATTCTCTGATTTAGTATTTAGGTTTTTTTAATATAAAAAACAATTAGGAAAAGGAACAATGAAAATAAAATATTTCACAATAATGCTATTAGGGATATCAGGTTATTCTATGCTAGCAAATGCGACAACCCAAAACTCAATCCTCGATGATACATTTTTTAAAGACACCAAATTTGTATTTTCTA
Organism: Gilliamella sp. GillExp13; assembly: GCF_001690815.1. Taxonomy (NCBI): domain Bacteria; kingdom Pseudomonadati; phylum Pseudomonadota; class Gammaproteobacteria; order Orbales; family Orbaceae; genus Gilliamella; species Gilliamella sp. GillExp13. The sequence goes on from NZ_LZHJ01000045.1 coordinate 23,518, forward strand.
CTCGAAACTATTGGAAATATTTAAAAGAAAATGCATCCCAACCTAAAGAGGTACACAGCGCTTGGGGGCAAGCATTTAGCTTTGATTATAAATCAGGTTATTTATTTGACATGATCGGTTTTGATGTCACCTATGATAACATAATAAGATTAGGCGCCAGTGATTACTTTGCGACCCGTAATCTACTTTATAACGATGGTAAAGGCTATAACAAACATAACGCTCACGGATTTAATAAATTTACCCAACGTTATGCCAAAATAAAATTAGGTAATGATGCTATTAACTTTAATGGGAAAGCTGGTTGGCATAGCATGAAGGATTTAGGTATCATAAGTTCAACCCAACATCTTACCCGCAATAGTTATCTTGGTTATAGCGGAATTCTAAAATATGATAACGTTTATTTTTCATTGGCTTATATTGATAGCACCCTACCCCGCGAATCCGCTAAAAAATTACGTTTTTTAACGGCAGATCGTAAAAAAGTCATTAATAATATTGCAACAGCTGAAATCGCTTATAAAAATAAAGATCTTACTTTAGATTATTCTTATGGTGTTGCTAAAGATTATTTAAGGCGCCATGTCATTGAATTATCGTATAAACCAATACAAAAATTAATCTTAGGCGGACAATTCTACGGAAGTTATGCTCTTGACAATTATGATGCCATGAAACAAAACAAAAAGGAGTTTGAAGATCACGCATGGCACTATGCAACCGATGTCGAATGGAAAGAAGAAGACTGGAGTATTAAAGTCGGTTTAGCTTATACAGACGCTAACAAACATAACGCTATCGGATATTATAATCGACATTTAGGTAAAAATACTCGTGCTCGCTTTAACGGTCTTGCCGCTGCTGGCTCAGATTATTTACGTGATGGTGAAATGGTACTAACAACTGTAATGAGTTATGATTTTGTTAAAAATAATAGCACTGGTCTATATATGAATTATGGCCAATTTAACTACAAACATAATACATTAAAAAATGGCGAAATTAACGTTTTTGATATATGGAAACCAACTAGTGGCGCTTTTAAAAATTTTTCTATTTTATCGAAGGTTGGGTATGGTTGGTCTTATAAAACTGTCAGTGCTTCAGACCTTACACCTAAACTTAGACATGGAAAATACCAACGTTCACCTTCACTTTCGGCGGAAACGGTAATTGATTACCGATTTAATTTATTATAAAGAGGACAAAACAATGAAAAAATTTATTATATTAATTAGTACATTAATTATTTCAATAACAACCTTATCACAAGCTTTTGCTGATGATGTTTATCTCTATGTCACTCGCCATGGTAAAACTATGTTTAATAACGTACACCGTGCCCAAGGATGGTCTGATACACCGCTAACAAAACCAGGTGTCGAGGTGGCAGAACAACTAGGACGAGGATTGAAAGGTGTCAAATTTATTTCAGTCTATTCAAGTGATTTAGGTAGAGCACGACAAACTGCTCGCATTGTTTTAGAAGCTAAAGGCGATAAAATTCAAATTAATGAAATGGAAGGCTTACGTGAACAGTGTTTTGGCGATTATGAAGGAGATTTTGATCCGAACATGTGGACACCAGCAGCACAGCATTTAGGTTATGCATCAGATAAAGAGTTAATGGCGGATATGGCTCAAGGCAAGGTTACCCTAAAAACAATGATGGATGCAATCGCCGCAGTTGAAAAATCAGGCGAAGCCGAAGACTACAATAAAGTAAAAAATCGTATGCAAGCATCATTAAAAACCATTGCTGAATCAGCCAAAGCACAAGGTGGTGGCAACGTGCTTGTGGTATCTCACGGTTTAGCAATTATGGCTATGGTTCAAGAGTGGCAAGATAAACCAATTACAGCTGGATTAGGTAACGCAAGTGTTACTAAAATTCGTTACACCGACGATGGTAAATTTATTGTTGAAAGCCTTGGAGATATGAGCTACGTCGAAAAAGGCAAGAATCAAGCAAAATAACTTCAAAATATATGGCTCACCAATGAGCCATATTCCACATTTACTATTAGCTCATAATATTAATCGATAAATTTGTAGTATTTATCGTCATAAACAAGCATAATTTAATAGTGTATTTATTAAATGTTACTAAAAGATCAATATGTTTTATTTATGCAATTATTCATCTCCAGTGGGACTAATAACCCTAGCCAGTCAACAAAATAAGCTCGTTGGGGCTTGGATTGAAGGTGAAAAATATTTTGGTCACACACTCAATACACGAACAGAAGAAAAATCTAATTTACCCATTTTTAACTCTACAAAAAAATGGTTTGATGATTATTTTTCAGGAAAAAGACCGAATCCATACCAATTAGAGCTTGCGCCAAATGGCACACCTTTTCGAAACTTAGTATGGGAAATTTTATGCAAAATTCCATATGGCCAGGTCATTACTTACGGCGATATCGCAAAACAGATCACCATTAAAACAAACAAAGCAAGCATGTCTAGCCAAGCCGTAGGCGGGGCTGTTGGTCATAATCCCATATCAATCATTATTCCTTGCCACCGAGTTATCGGCGCAAACGGTAATTTAACTGGTTATGCTGGTGGAATAGATAAAAAAATAAAGTTATTAGAAATAGAAGATGTTTATATCAAAGATTTTTTCATTCCAACTAAAGGAACTGCACTTTAAATTGTAGTTACATTGTTTTTCATTCTAAATTTTTAACTGATGGAATAACGATAAAGCACTACTCCACCAGTTAAAAATTGAGTTAATAAATAATATATTCCATCAACTAAAAAATGTTTTAATTTTAGTATTATAAATACGGTTTTATTACACAAATAAAGCAATACTCTCAACTTTATAAAGAAAAAAGTTACACAATAAAATTACCCCTTACATACAACATAGTTATTCCAAGAGTCATTTCCCGTGCCTATATGCCCAGAATCAGAATATACATGATATTGTTTAGAAGAAGATTCTCGATCTCGTGTCCAATAAACACCATCTCGCCACTGAGAATCAGGATAAGCTCTTTGATTGATAAATCCCCACTCACTAAATAATGAACCATCAATCGCTCGAGTAAAAATTCCTCCCCAGAAAATAGCAGGATCGATCTCTATAGTGGTAGTGGGAGCATTTGTTAACTCATTCACGCTTAGAAGATTATTAATACTGTAACTCTCCCCTAAAATAGTACAGCAAAAAAGTAGAAAATTCTCTATGATAAAAGTAAAAGGGGATTTAATGATGAAAAAAATGACTGAACATCAAATCGTCGCTATTTTAAAAGAAGCTGAAGCAGGTATTCCTGTCAAGGAACTCTGCCGTAAATATGGCATGGGTAATTCAACTTTTTATAAATGGCGGGAAAAATACGGCGGCATGGAAACTTCGGATATCAAACGCTTAAAAGAGCTGGAGGCTGAAAACCGCAAACTTAAGCAGATGTTTGCCGAGCTGAGCTTAAAATCACAGCTTCAGGAAGAAATCATAAAAAAGCTTTAGTGCCCACAAAGGCCCGTAAAACGTGGGCACAGCAACTACAACAAAATCATTCTGTTACTATAGCTATGAGCTGCGCTAT
>NZ_LZHJ01000046.1:0-9906 GCF_001690815.1 Gilliamella sp. GillExp13
CTGGTGGGTAGTTTGACTGGGGCGGTCTCCTCCCAAAGAGTAACGGAGGAGCACGAAGGTTAGCTAATCCTGGTCGGACATCAGGAGGTTAGTGCAATGGCAAAAGCTAGCTTGACTGCGAGAGTGACGGCTCGAGCAGGTACGAAAGTAGGTCATAGTGATCCGGTGGTTCTGAATGGAAGGGCCATCGCTCAACGGATAAAAGGTACTCCGGGGATAACAGGCTGATACCGCCCAAGAGTTCATATCGACGGCGGTGTTTGGCACCTCGATGTCGGCTCATCACATCCTGGGGCTGAAGTAGGTCCCAAGGGTACGGCTGTTCGCCGTTTAAAGTGGTACGCGAGCTGGGTTTAGAACGTCGTGAGACAGTTCGGTCCCTATCTGCCATGGGCGTAGGAAAATTGAGAGGGTTTGCTTCTAGTACGAGAGGACCGAAGTGAACGCACCGCTGGTGTTCGGGTTGTGATGCCAATTGCATTGCCCGGTAGCTACGTGCGGGATAGATAAGTGCTGAAAGCATCTAAGCACGAAACTAGCCTCGAGATGAGTTTTCCCTGAAGAGATTCAGTAAGGTCCGTTTGAGACTAAGACGTAGATAGGTCAGGTGTGTAAGTGTAGTGATACATTGAGCTAACTGATACTAATGAACCGAGAGTCTTAACCTTACAACTCGGAGTTGTTTTGGGTTACGTGGTAAAGAGTTGATAAAAAGTTGAGAAAGCAGTTTGTTCCGGATTGAGAGATGGGTATTGATATGAGATAATGGTAGAAGATATCAATACTAATTGAAAGAGACAGGATATGTCTGGCGGTAATAGCGCGGTGGTCCCACCTGACCCCATGCCGAACTCAGAAGTGAAACGCCGTAGTGCCGATGGTAGTGTGGGTATTACCCATGTGAGAGTAGGGTGCCGCCAGACTTTTAAATTTAATATATACATACCAAATACGGTGGAGCGGTAGTTCAGTTGGTTAGAATACCTGCCTGTCACGCAGGGGGTCGCGGGTTCGAGCCCCGTCCGTTCCGCCACCTTATTTAGGGGCGTAGTTCAATTGGTAGAGCACCGGTCTCCAAAACCGGGTGTTGGGAGTTCGAGACTCTCCGCCCCTGCCACAAAAATAATGATTCTGTTTTAAATTTAATCATTTGCTTATTTTTGATAGAATAAATAAAAGAATTTTATTTACAGATTAACTTAGTCAATTATAATTCCTGCCCAGATACTTTTACAACCTAGAGGATAGAACATGGCTGAGAGTTTTGTAAGTCAACAACGTTTTTTTGATAATAAGAATTATCCAAGAGGATTTTCTCGTCACGGAGACTTTACTATTAAAGAAGCTCTTATTTTGGAAAAACATGGGTGTGCTTTTAAAGATCTTGATACAGAAGTTAGAAAACCTACTACAGCAGAAGAAAAATCATTTGTTGCCGTTTGTAAAGGTAAAAAGGAGCCATCAACTGATTTCGAAAAAACTTGGCTAAAATATCTTTCTCGTATAAATAAGCCTAAACGCTTTCATACATTATCCGGCGGGAAGCCTCAAGTTGATACAACTGATGATTTTGTCGATAGTGACGACTAATTCTTTTAACCGATATTTTTGTGTAATTGAATTAATAATCGATCCATAGAACGATAACTTAATGCTTCTGAAATATGTTTTCGTTCTATATTTTCTGACGAATCTAAATCTGCAATTGTACGCGATACTTTTAATATACGATGCCACGCCCTAGCAGAGAGTCCTAATTTTATCAATGCTTGTTCTAAATATTCATTATTTTCATCTGATAATTTGCAATAGCATTGTATTTCATTTGCACTTAACTGACTATTTAATTTATTATTTCTTTTAAACTGAACATTTCTTGCTTGTAAAACTCGCTGTTTTACCGTTTCGGTTGATTCATCGGAAGTCTTTTTTTGACTTAAGGTGCCTTTAGGCAATAAAGGTACTTCAATAGAAATATCAAATCTATCGAGAAATGGTCCTGAAAGCCGATTTAGATAGCGAATTGTTTGCTGGGGTGTAGTTCTATTGTGTGTTCCTTGATAATGTCCAGTAGGGCTTGGATTCATTGCTGCTATTAATTGAAACTTAGCAGGAAATTTTATTTTTGCGTTTGCTCTTGAAATGATAATTTCACCTGACTCAATTGGTTCTCTAAGAGCGTCTAATACTTTTCGGTTAAATTCTGGTAATTCATCTAAAAATAAAACCCCATTATGTGCTAGTGATATTTCTCCAGGTTTAGGTATTGTTCCTCCACCAACTAATGCTGCTGCTGATGCGCTATGGTGAGGTGATCTAAACGGCCTTTTACGCCAGTTTTTAATTGATCCATTTGGACTAACTAGACTAGTTATTGCAGCACTTTCAAGTGCTTCTTCATCAGATAATTGAGGTAACAGGGAAGTCAAACGAGTTGCTAACATAGTTTTACCTGTTCCAGGAGGTCCAATTAATAGTAAATTGTGACCTCCTGCGGCTGCAATTTCTAATGCTCTTTTGGCTTGTTCCTGTCCGATTATATCTTGTAGGTTTGATAAATTATTATCAATATCTTTGTATTCACGATATTGGACTGCTGGCAAGTCAATTTCGTTATATAAATATTGGCATAACTCTAATAAGTTATTAGTGATTAAAGTATTGTTTTGGTGAATTAAAGAAATTTCAGATTGATTTTCTGCAGAAATAATTAATGTGCGATTTTTCTTTTTAGAAGAAATAGCTGCTGGAATAGCTCCTTTTACTGCTCTAATATTACCTGAAAGGGCTAATTCTCCCAAAAATTCATAATGTAATAGATTATCTGTTGGAATTTGCTCTGTAGCGGCAAGAATAGCGATAGCTATTGGTAAATCGAAGCGACTTCCTTCTTTTGGAAGATCTGCAGGAGATAAGTTAACAGTTATTTTTTTTGAAGGAAAAGTAAAACCACTATTAATAATAGCACTTCTAACTCGATCTTTAGCTTCTTTAACCGTTGCTTCAGGCAGACCAACTAAAACAAAACCTGGTAACCCGTTACTAATATGAACTTCAACGTTTATCAAAGGTGCTTGTATTCCAATAGATGCTCGAGTATAAATAATTGCAAGTGACATAGTTTTTAATTATTAACATATTGAATTGTACTATTACAGTATTAGAAATAGTTAGCTGACTATTAAAGTCATTTTTATTAATGGGATATGTCACGCAATAAATAATCTGATTTTGCAGTAATCTCAATTTTTTTTGTTTAAAGTTAATTTTGAAATAAATAATGATATAAAAAATAAACAAGTATTACTTAATACAATTGATGGCCCTGTTGGTGTGTCGTAAATAAAAGAAAATATTAGTCCTGTAATCACTGATAACATACTAATTATTATAGCAATTATTGCCATTTCCTCGGGAGTTTTTGAATAATATTTGGCTGTTGCGGCAGGGATGATAAGTAAAGATGTAATAATCAGAGCTCCAACAAATTTCATCGATAGACCTATTGTTAGCGCCAACAGTAGAGTTAAAAGCAATTTTGTTATTTGAACATTAATACCGTGACTAAAAGCTAACTCTTCACTTACAGTAATAAATAAAATGTCATTCCATCGCCAAAGCAATAAGGCACCAATAAATGCTACACAAGTAGTAATTTGATAAAGATCAGAATATGTTACTGATAATAGATCACCAAATAAGTATCCCATTAGATCGATTCGGATATTATTCATTAAACTAATTACAACTAAACCAAGAGATAATGCACTATGAGCTAAAATACCAAGTAAACTATCAATTGGAAGTTGTTTTTGGGCTTCTAACCAAAGTAACCCTAAGGCCAGTAAAAGAGTTACAAAAATGACTGCATAAAATAAATTTATATTCAGTAAAAAGCCAAAAGCGATACCAAGTAAAGCTGCATGGGATAGAGTATCACCAAAATAGGACATTCTACGCCAAACAACAAAAGTACCTAAAGGACCTGTTATGCTCGTTAAGCATAATCCTGCAAATAAAGAAGGTAATAATAACTCAATCATTATGTTTTTTTCCATAACAAGACATAGCAATTTGCCTATGTTGATCAATAGTGGGGGAGAAGCAATCATGTTGATGATTATGATGATGTTTATAAACAGCGATTTGTGAAGCCCCATGTTGGCCAAAAAGAGAAATAAACTCAGGATCGTTAGATACAATAGCAGGTGTGCCAGAACAACAAATATGATGATTTAAACAAATTACTTCATCTGTTTTTGCCATAACTAAATGAAGATCATGAGAAACCATTAATACACCGCAATTAAACTGTTTTTTTGCATCAGCGATTAGATCATATAATAATACTTGACCATTAACATCCACGCCTTGAGTTGGTTCATCAAGAATCAATAATTGAGGTTGCTTTGCTAAGGCTTGAGCTAATAATACGCGTTGCAATTCCCCACCCGATAATTGATGCATAGATTTATTAATCAAATATTCAGCTTTTACCATTGATAACGTATTAAAAATTTTTTCGGCATTTAACTGTTTATTTAAGTGCATAAAACGTTTAACAGTAATAGGCAGAGTGGTATTTAAATTGATTGATTGCGGTACATAACCAATTGTTAAATTGGTTGAACGCTTAATTGTTCCTGAAGTAAATGGAATTAAACCTAAAATGACTTTTATTAGAGTTGATTTACCTGCACCATTGGGGCCAAGTAATGTAATAATTTGATTAAGATGTATTGCTAACGAAACATCATATAATATTTTTTGATGGTCAATTTCTACTGAAACACTATCAAGAGAAATTAGTGGTGTCATATCGTTAAGAGCCCTTGCCTACAACAATGTTATGTTATATTATAACAATTAATGTTTTTATTCTATCATACTTTTAAATATAGGATATATGGTGTGAAAAAATATATTGCACAAAATAGTAAACAATTAATCTGTTCTTTAATGATATTTTGTTCATTAATATTTATGCAAACTATCACTAATATAGCTAATGCGACAGTTATTTCATCTGTAAAGCCCATTGGGTTTATTACTGAAGCCATTGCTTCAGGAGTAACTGATAATGATATTTTACTTCCTGATAGCGCATCTCCCCACACTTATTATTTAAAGCCCTCTGATTTAGCAAAACTTAAATCAGCCGAACTTGTGGTTTGGGTCGGTGAAGATATGGAAGCTTTTATGCCAACAATTTTAAAAAATATAGATAAGCAAAAGCAAATTGAATTAATGGCTGTACCAGAAATCAAATCGTTACTTAGAACCAGTTATGATGATCACGGAGATGATCATTCTCATGATGAGGTCAATCAAGATCACCATGGTGAATATGATGAGCATATTTGGCTTTCACCTAAAATTGCTAAAATTATCGCACAATCAATTCATGATAGACTTGTTACGCTTTATCCAGATAAAAGCATATTAATTGATGAAAATTTAAACGAATTCATTACTAAACTCACAGAAACAGAACAAAACATTGCAAAAAAACTAATTACCGTACAAAATAGAGGGTATTTTGTGTTTCATGACGCCTATGGGTATTTTGAGGCACAGTTCGGATTAAAAAAACTAGGCAGTTTTACTATAAATCCAGCAGTTCAGCCTGGTGTTCAAAAAGTTTATGCTATTCAACAGGAGCTCAAAGAGCACCAAGCAGTATGTGTATTTCGTGAGCCACAGTTTAGCCCTGCAGTTATTGAAAAATTAGTGAGTGGAACAGATGTTCGAATTGGAGAATTGAATCCATTAGGAACGAGTATAACACCTTCAAAAGGTGCATATTTACAATTTTTAACAAATTTAACACAGCAACTGTTGGATTGTTTAGATAAAAATTAGTTTTAGTAATAAATAGTTAAGGTTAATTTTGGCAAGAAAAATAAAATCCTTCAGTATTGAAAAAAATAATTTTAAAATTCCCTATTTTTCAATATTGGGCGTTCTTTTTATTGTTATTTTATTTACAGCTCTGTGGCGTCCGCTCAATTTGGATCGAACAATTTATGTTCCTTTAACTCCTCAAGTTGAAACTACTGTAAATGATAATTCCAGCTCTATTGATGGTGATGGAAAAGTCGAGATAGTAAATGGAAAAATGGCTACCGTTGCTGAATCATCTGATGTTCCTGAAGATGAGATTGTTAAAGATGAATTAGATGATATCGTTGATGGTAAAGATAATGCAGTACAATATACTATTGTTCGTGGCGATACACTGCATGATATTCTAATTCGTTATAATGTTAATAAAAATGATATCTATCAATTAACAACAAAATTTAAGCAACTTGCAAATCTACGAATTGGTCAACAAATTAGTTGGACAACTGATGATAATCATAATTTGCAAACTTTTAGTTGGACAATATCAAGCAATAATATTCGAATCTATGAAAAATCGGGTGATAAATTTATAGAAAGTTCTGAAACTGCTGAAGTCATCCCACAAAATATTGTTATAAAAGGTGACATTAAATTTAGTTTTGTTGCCGATGCTCGAAAAAGTGGGTTAACTAGTAATGAAATAGGTATTATTACTCGTGCTTTACAGTGGCGCTTAGATTTTCGTCGATTACAAGTTGGTGATAAATTTTCAGTTGCTCTAACACGGGAAATGCATGGTAAAAGCTTATCTAATAGTCAGTTGTTAGGTATTCGAATTAAAAATGGAAATAAGGATTATTATGCTATTTTAGCTGATGATGGTAAATATTATGATATTAATGGTAACAGCTTATCGCAGAGTTTTTTCCGTTATCCTTTAACGAAAAAAGCACGTGTTTCTTCTGGATTTAATCCACGTCGTTTACATCCAGTTACAGGACAAATAGCCCCTCATAATGGTGTTGATTTTGCTGTATCACGTGGTACTCCTGTATTATCCGTTGGTAATGGTGAAGTAGTAATTGCAAAATATAGTGGTTCAGCGGGTAACTATATTGCTATTCGGCATGGTCGTCAGTATATGACAACTTATATGCACTTGGATAAAATTTTAGTTAAACCAGGTCAACAAGTTAAGCAAGGCGATAAAATCGGCCTATCGGGAAATACTGGGCGTTCTACTGGACCTCATCTTCATTTTGAATTACATATAAATAACAAGCCAGTTAATCCATTAACAGCAAGCTTACCTATTTCAGAAGGATTAACAGGTAAGTCGAGAAAGGCATTCTTTTCAAAAGTTAAAAATATTAGCTCTCAACTAAACTTTTAAGTTTATATATTTGTTTTTATATTTAAACCTTTACTTACCTGGCCTTTTTAAAAAAGGTGGTCAAGGTACCCTTAAAAATTATGTTATCATAAGCTAATTATTATTTAATAATAAATGTTAGGTGCAGTTTGAAAACATCAACTAAAATAGAAAAAAAACGCTCTTCTAAAAAGACCAGAAAAAATAAAAAGACTACACTTTGGCGACGATTTTTGATACTACTATTTAAGTTGTTTCTTGTCTTTGCTGCAGTGGCAATTATTTATGGTGTTTATCTTGATCAACAAATTAAAGAACGGATTGATGGAAATGTATGGGAGTTACCGGCTGCAGTTTATGGACAAATTATTGATCTTGAACCAGATAGTGAATATAGTCTAAATGATGTGGTAACAATATTAGTTGGTGCGCAATATCGTCAACAAGATACCAAAGCTACTCGTCCAGGCGAATTTATTGTAAGAAATGATGCGGTTGAAATTTATCGTCGACCTTTTACTTTTCCTGATGGTGAAGAGCAAGCTTTTAGAGTCAGAATAACTTTTTATGAAAATCGTATTGATCGTATTACTAATCTAGATTCAGGGCGTGATTTTGGATTGCTTAAGATTGATCCTAAATTAATTACGATGATGCATTCTCCAAATGGTGAACAACGGTTGTTTATTCCATTAAAGAAGTTTCCTGATTCATTATTAAAAACATTAGTCGCAACGGAAGATAAACGTTTTTATGATCATCATGGCGTAAGTTTATACTCTATTGGTCGTGCGATTTTTGTTAATTTAACAACTGGTCGTACTGAAGGTGGAAGTACATTAACTCAGCAAACAGTCAAAAACCTTTTTTTAACTAACGAACGTAGTTTAAGTCGCAAAATACGAGAAGCTTATATGGCTCTTATTTTGGATGGACGCTATAGCAAAGAACGTATTTTAGAGCTTTATTTAAACGAAGTTTATTTTGGGCAAGCGGGTAGTGAAGAGATCCATGGTTTTCCATTAGCAAGCCTTTACTATTTTGGTCGCCCAGTTAATGAACTGACATTAGATCAGCAAGCGGTACTTGTTGGTATGGTAAAAGGAGCTTCATTATATAATCCTTGGATACAACCTCAACAAGTTATTGAACGCCGTAATGTAGTTTTAAAACTTGCTCAGCAGCAAGGTATTATAGATGATGAGTTATATAATTTATTAAGTCAGCGCCCACTATCAGTTTTACCCAAAGGTGGTGTAATTTCGCCACAACCAGCATTTATGCAAGTTGTGCGTAGTGAACTCCGAAAACAATTAGGCGATAAAGCAGAACATCTGTCTGGTATGAAGATTTTTACTACCTTTGATCCTGTAGCTCAATCAGCTGCAGAGCAAGCGGTAACTAACGTAATTGAGAAACTGCGAAAATCAACTAATAAAGAATTACAAACAGCAATGGTTATAGTTAGCCGAGAAACTGGAGAAATTCGTTCTATCATTGGTAGTGCTGAACCTCGTTATCCAGGATATAACCGTGCTTGGTTAACTCAGCGAGCAATTGGTTCATTAGCTAAACCATCAACTTATTTAACTGCACTAGGGCAACCCGACCATTACCAACTTAATACTTGGCTTGATGATAAACCTTTATCAATAAAGCTTGATGGTAATGGTTATTGGGAACCGAAAAACTATGATCGTAAATTTCGTGATCGTGTTATGTTAGTAGATGCTTTAGCACTTTCGCTTAATGTGCCAACAGTTAATCTAGGAATGGCATTAGGGCTTGATGCAACAAGGAATACTTTACAATCATTAGGTGTATCAACAGACCGTATATCTAATTTACCATCAAGATTACTAGGTGCTTTAGAATTAACACCGTTAGAAACGGCGCAGATGTTTCAAACGATAGCTAATAATGGTCAACGATCTCCACTTTCTATTTTAAGATATGTATTGACCGATAAAGGTGAGCTAGTTTATCAAAGCTACCCACAACAGCTTCAGGCTGTATCTCAACAATCGGCTTATTTAACCACTTATGCTATGCAACAAGTTGTTAACACGGGGACATCTCGTTCATTAAAAGCTAAATATGGTTCATTTAATTTAGCAGCTAAGACAGGAACAAGTAATGATTCTCGTGATAGTTGGTTTACAGGGATAGATGGTAAAAATGTTGCTGTTGTTTGGATTGGTTTAGATGATCATTCTCCAATGAAATTAACAGGAGCAACTGGCGCCTTAAAAATTTATAGTGAATATTTACAAAATAATCCACCAAAGAAATTAGTATTGCCACTACCTCAAAATATTTTTATGGTACCTATTGATAGTGATGGGCAGTGGCAATGTGATGGAAGTGGTATTCGCTCTTTACCAGTATGGACAATTAACCCTCATAGTTTATGCTCGGCCAATAACCAGCCTACGTCCGTTCAGCAGGCACCAACTTGGGTTACTGACCTATTAAATAACTAAATGGAAATTATATGCCTGAATTACCAGAAGTTGAGACAAGTCGTCGAGGCATTTTGCCCTATTTGAAAGGACAGATTATTGATAAAATTATTGTTCGACAACCTAAACTACGTTGGCCCGTTGATAAGGCTATAAGCAATGTGCACGGGCAAGTAATTTTAGATATAAAACGTCGTGCAAAATATTTATTATTACAGTTACCCA
>NZ_LZHJ01000047.1:0-855 GCF_001690815.1 Gilliamella sp. GillExp13
GTTTGCCGAGCTGAGCTTAAAATCACAGCTTCAGGAAGAAATCATAAAAAAGCTTTAGTGCCCACAAAGGCCCGTAAAACGTGGGCACAGCAACTACAACAAAATCATTCTGTTACTATAGCTATGCTATCGTTGGCTTAAGCCGTTGTGCTTACTATTATCAACCTAAGTTACAGGATGATTCGGTGATTGTTTCGGTATTGAATGCTATCACAGACCGGCATTTACGCTGGGGCTTTCCTAAATGCTTTAATCGTATCAGAAAGCTCGGCTATCAATGGAACCATAAGCGTGTTTATCGAGTGTATTGTGAATTAAAGCTTAATCTCAGAGTAAAACGAAAAAAACGCATTCCTCCACGATGCCCGGAAAAGCTATTTGTGCCTAATAAACAAGGTGAATGTTGGTCAATGGATTTTATGAGTGATAGTAGCCGTAATCAACGTCGCTTTAGGACATTCAATGTCATCGATGACTTTAATCGTGAGGCGTTAGGTATTGATATTGCAGTCAGCTTACCAGCAGGAAGGATTACCCGTTACTTAGATAAACTGGCCGAATATCATGGATATCCATTAAAAATACGGGTCGATAATGGGCCAGAATTTACAGGAAAAAACTTTATAAACTGGGCTAAATCACATGATATAGCCATTGATTATATAAAGCCCGGTAGCCCTTATCAAAATGGTTATATTGAACGATTTAATCGTACCTATCGTACTGAAGTACTTGATTTATATCTTTTTAACAACTTAGCACAAGCTAGGTGAATAACCGAAGAATGGCTAACGATTTATAACACCGAAAGACCGCATGAGGCATTAAATAACATGACACCGATTGAGTATAAAA
>NZ_LZHJ01000048.1:0-7682 GCF_001690815.1 Gilliamella sp. GillExp13
GGCAGAGATGGGCAAGAAAATCAATTGGGTTAGTTGATTATTGTTATTTAACAGAAATCGATAATCTTGCTTTAAAAGTTATGGGGCTAGAAGGCAGTCAACCAATGAATCCCGATAAAGTAATGCCGATTTCAGTTATACATGAAATGATCAGCTCACCACTATTTTATGTGTTTGAAAAAATTATTATGCCAATGAAAGCTAAAATTAATAGCTTGTCAAAAATCAAAGTACTATTAAATATGACTCAAAGTTCAGATGCTGCGGTTATGATTTTAGCTAATTATTGTCATTCAAATCATATTAATATTAACGAGTCTGATATTGTGTTATCCGATTGCATACCTTCGCCTGAAATCATCCATGAATGGATAGATACAAAATATGATGAATCTATTTTAATGATTAATTTGGTATACGATGTTAAGAACCAATTATCTTTTAGTGAATATTGCTGTGCATTATTATTTTCTAATGTTAAGAAAGCATTAAATCTATCCAAATTAAGAGTATTTAGACCTCTTAAAACTGAACTTACTGATTTAAGTGATGATATTGGTTATTTAATTAAAGCCGAGCAGGTTGAAAAGAAACGAGTTAATCAATTATGGACAACATCTTTATCTTCTTCTGCATTAAATATTTTAAAGGAGACATTTTTTGATATTAATGGCGAAATTATAATTGCGCCAAATAAAGTTTATCCACTAGATCTTAATTTAGGTAAATTAAGCAAAAGCCATGCATGGCTTGCATTAGCTCTGGCTGCTGATGGGGTAAATCAGGGACAAAAGGGGCAAATGATAGCTGCGCAAGGAAGTAATGAAATTTATATTATGCAATTATCGGATAGAACCATCCAACGTATCGAAGAAAACGATGAATTATTGATTTTTCCAACGGTTTATTTTTTTAGTCTTGTTTTTTGCCTGTATTCTATTGTTGCTTTATTGGCTGTTAATTATGTTGAACTAAAGGAAATATTATCAATAATTGTTTTGAGTACTTTTTTATCGGTGATTGCAGTTTGTATTCCGCTTTATTTTAAACTACAGTGTTATCAAGAAGAGTTTGATGAAATTTGGTTTGAATCGTTTAGATGATAACTTAAAGGTAGTTTTTGTAGGGGAGGTGATTTGAGTTATTGTTTGAATAGTATTTTATTGGGCACGGTTATCTGAATTTTGTGATTGGAAAAGTTGCTTTAGTGAGCATCAGCTTTATAAAGTTATTGTTGTGATACTCCAAAACAAAAGGAGATATCAATAATAAATTTCACCCACGGTGAAAATTCACCGAGGGGCGTAAAAAAGATGTGATGTTGTATCAAATTTTTACTTAAACGTAGGTGTTACCTGAAAGTTTTTGACAAAAATTAGTTCTTTGCTGCCTTTTTGGTTCGCTCGACAAATATCATCACGATAAAAGCAATAATCGTTAAATAGATGATGAAAGCCCCATAAGTTGCTAACATATCAATCAGTGAGCGTCCTCGCATGGCAAAATCGCGGAAAAATTTAAATAACCAAACTAATGGGAAAGCATGGCTAACATAGTAAGTCCAAATTGGCATTATTCCCACAGCCATTGTTGAACCGCCCATGATAAACCCTGGAGGTACTAAGAAAATCATTTTACCTGCGCCTTCCCCTGGATTGTTAGTTTTCCAAGACAGTAACAACCCTAGCCAACCAAATGCCAATCCTGTCATAAATATGCTCGGTACAAAAGCAAAATAGTTACCGTCAAAACGCAGTTGTCCAAATATAACAAGTATGGCTGTGATAAGCGTTAATGCTGTTGTAAAAAATAGTGCATAAGGAATTGATTTTGCTAATAAAGGTAAGAATCCTCTTTCTATTGTTTGTTCCCACATGCCAGTTACTTTTAAGCGACCAATAATCATTAATGAGGTTAGGCCGTAAGTCAGTGACGAGAAAAAGTAGACAAAATATATAATCGTCGATATGGTGGACGAGCTTGCAGGATTAAACATATATCGTGTTTTAAGTTGCATTGGTGATAAAGTTGCTTCAATGCCTTCTTTACCAAGTCCTAATGCTGCAACTTTACCAACACTAAGTTCAGCCCCCAATTCTGGAATATATTCATTTAGGCTTTGTAGTACTTTGGCATTTTGTGCATCGTTTGTATCATCAGCAAAATAGCCTAGGCGTACTGTTTGATCGCCTTTTTTTAAGCTTTTTTCTAGACCTTTAGGAATATATAAAACACCTAAATTACGGTCGTGTGAAACCAATGTTATTGGATTTACTGGCGATCTTATTACTTCTGTCACTTCAATATAAGGCGATGTATTGACTTTGCTAATTAATTCAGTCGAATAATGAGAACCATCAAGATCAATAACTGCAATTTTTCCTTCAAACACAGCTCCATGACTTAATACAATTGAAAAAACAAGCGAAACAATAGCAGCTAAGCCAAGCGAAACTTTATAATAAGGTATAAAATGGCCAGACAACATGGCGTCAAGCTCTTCAAGCATGGATTTAATGATGTTTTGCATCATTTTTCAACCTCAAGTGTCATTCCAGTTAATAGTTTAGGAATTGATTCTATGTAAATTCTGACTTGATAAGAGGTTAAATCAGCTTGACCTCGTTCTCGTGTCATGCGTAAATCAGCAAATGATGGCGCAGCGGTGGCAAAACGTACTTTTCCTTTTACTTCTTTGTTAAGTGCAATTACATTTGCTGTAACCGTTGTGCCTGGTTGATAGTCATTAACCATTTTTTCATTTACATAAATGTCGATATATTTACGATCGGTTTCTAATAAGACTGCTGGCGCACCGTTTGGTACCATTTCGCCATCTTCAAACATAAGTTTTAATACTTTTCCATCTTCAGGTGCTCTTAATGTTAGTCGATCATAATTAAGCTGTAGTTGTTTTAATTCAGCTTCGCCTTGCGCGAGTTGTGATTGAAGCTGTGTTAATTGATTTTGGCGGTTTAGCAGTTTTTGTCGTGCAATTAAGATTGATTGTATTGTCATTCCTGTTGCATTTTTTGTTTGCTCAAATTGGCTAATTTGTTCAGGCGTCGCACCAATCATTAAGGTAGAAAGTTGACTTTCAATTTGAATAACTTGCATTTTTGCATTAATAAAAACATTACGAGCATTATCAAGTTGTGACTGCGAGTTTCCCCCCGACTTACGTAATTGGGTTTGGCGATCAAATTCAGTATTAGCTAGGTTTCGAGTCGATTTTGCTGCTTCTAAATTGGCTTGCACTTCTTCTATTTTTCGCCAAGTTGATAATTCTGAAAGGTTGGTTTCACTTTCAGTGATTTCAATATTTTTTTGTTCTTGGTTTACTGCCGCCTTTTGGCTATCAACTAAAGCTTGTAGTCGATCGATAGCTAGTTTGGTATCAATATCTTCTAATTGCATTAAAGGATCACCTTTTTTTACTATTTGTGATTCTTCTACAAATCGCTTGGTGACTTTTCCTCCGACATTTTGAAAGGCAATATTAATCTCATCGGCAGTTAATACACCAGATTTGATGCTTTTGGCAACCGAGACCGCATCATTTCTTGATCCTAAAAAGATTAAAAATGAGCCAAAGATTAGCAGGAGTAAAAAGATAACAGGAATTTTGACATTTTTTTTCATATACAGCTTATTTTCCATTTATTTAGTCAGCTAACTATTTAAGTGAAATGAAGGACTTTAATGATTAAAGTCCGTTATTTTCGTAATAATTTACGTAACATCAATATTAAAGACTCTTGTTCTTGCGAATTGAGTACTTGTGCAAAAGCGCGAATTGATTTTAGGTGATTGGGCAATGCATTTTGAATCAGCTTTTCGCCTGTATGTGTTAAAGCGATTAATCGAGAACGACCATCATCACCACTTTTTGACATCGAGATTAAAGGCTCTGGCGCTGCCAGCATTCGTTTAACCATTACTGATACTGTTGCTGGTGTTACACCAATGCGCAAAGCAAGATCACTGGTACAGATTTCACCTTCTGAAAACAATGACATCAATAAGGCAAACTTACCTTCAGAAACGCCGTAATCTTTATCTAATTGCGCATAGATATTAGCACGAATTAAATCGGCAGTTGTTATTAAGCTCAAAACCAGATCAACACCAGAAACATCAACGATGTCATCGTTAAATCTTTGTGATCGAGCTATGGTTTCACGTGAAGGAAGCTTTCTTGAATTGTAATTCAATTATCATTACTCAATTTATTTAGTCGGCTAATTATACTAATTTAGCTAAAATTAGCAATTATTTTAAGTACGTTTTTGCAAGTTTGATATTTAAGTACTACTAAAGTAGTAATTCTTGAGGGTAGTTATATTCTATGCACAGTTTCATACAATGTTATTAAATTAAAATTTTTTAGCAAGTTAATTAAATTAAAATTGGAGTTATGTATGAGTAAAACCAACCTCGTTATTATTGGTAATGGGATGGTTGGGCATCGTTTTATTGAAGAGTTAATTGATAAAATGCAACCCAATCAATTTAATATTACTATTTTTTGTGAAGAACCTCGTCTTGCTTATGATCGGGTACACCTTTCTTCTTATTTTTCTGGTCACACAGCAGAAGCGCTTTCTCTAGTTCGCGAAGGTTTATACGAAGAGAATAATATTAAAGTCTTACTTAATGAACGGGCTATTTTAATTAACCGTCAGCGTAAGGAGATTCACTCTCAACAAGGGCGAATTGTTGCTTATGATAAATTGATTATTGCGACAGGATCTTATCCTTGGGTACCACCGATTAAAGGTGCTGATGGTTCGGATTGTTTTGTTTATCGTACAATTGAAGATCTTGATGCTATTCAAGAATGTGCAAAGCGTTGTCAAAAAGGCGCTGTTGTGGGTGGTGGATTGCTTGGACTTGAGGCTGCTGGAGCTTTAAAAAACTTAGGTATGGAAACGCATGTGGTTGAGTTTGCTCCAGTGCTTATGGCTGAACAGCTGGATGTGCAGGGTGGAGAACAACTACGTCGTAAAATTGAGGAGATGGGGGTAGGTGTTCATACCAGTAAAAATACTCAAGAAATTATTCACACACCTGCTGGGAAAATCATGTAATTTGCGGATGGCTCGGCACTTGAAGTCGATTTTATTGTTTTTTCAACTGGCATTAGAGCAAATGATAAATTAGCTCAAGAATGTGAGTTAGAAATCGGTCCTCGCGGGGGCATTGTTATTAATGATTATTGCCAAACTTCGGATCCTGATATCTATGCTATTGGTGAATGTGCTTGTTGGCAAAACAAGGTGTTTGGTTTAGTTGCACCAGGCTACAAAATGGCTCAGATTGCCTTAGCGCATTTAATGGGACAAGTAGATAAATTTGAAGGCGCCGATATGAGCGCTAAGCTAAAGCTTATGGGAGTCGATGTCGGTAGTATTGGCGATGCTAAAGCAAAAACAATAGGGTGTCATAGTTATGTTTATTTAGATGAAACAACGCCAGTTTATAAAAAATTGGTTGTTTCGAATGATAATAAAAAGCTTTTGGGTGCGGTATTGGTTGGCGATACGTCAGATTATAGTAATTTATTGCAATTAATGCTTAATGATATGGATCTACCTGAACATCCAGATACGTTGATACTGCCTGCACATGCAGGAGCAAAACCAGCTATGGGGGTTGATGTGCTTCCCGATTCAGCACAAATCTGCTCTTGTTTTGATGTGACTAAAGAAAAAATTATTAATGCCATTAATGCTGGTTGTCATACGGTTGCAGCAATCAAAGCTGAAACTAAAGCTGGGACTGGGTGTGGAGGCTGTATCCCACTTGTTACACAAATTCTTAATTTAGATTTAGCTAAACAAGGCATTGAGGTCAGCCATGCATTATGCGGACATTTTAAATATTCGCGTCAGGAGTTATATCATCTTATCCGTGTTAAGGGCTTAACGTCTTTTGAGCAAGTAATTAAGAAACATGGTAAAGGCTATGGCTGTGAAATTTGTAAACCTACCGTCGGATCTTTATTAGCTTCATGTTGGAATGATTATATTCTTAAAGATAATTTGATTCCTCTACAAGATAGTAATGATATTTTCTTAGGTAATATTCAAAAAAATGGTACTTATTCGATAATTCCACGTAGTGCTGGTGGTGAAATTACTCCAGAAGGATTAATTGCTGTTGGCCAAATAGCTAAAAAATATCAGCTCTATTCTAAAATTACAGGTTCACAGCGCATTGGCTTATTTGGAGCTCAAAAAGACGATCTTCCAGCTATTTGGAAGGAGCTTATTGAGGCTGGTTTTGAGAGTGGTCATGCTTATGCCAAAGCATTAAGAATGGCAAAAACCTGTGTAGGTAGCACTTGGTGTCGATTCGGTGTCGGAGATAGTGTTGGTTTGGGTGTTGAGCTAGAAAACCGCTATAAAGGCATTCGTGCACCACATAAATTTAAACTAGGCGTATCAGGTTGTACACGTGAATGTGCCGAAGCGCAAGGAAAAGATATCGGTGTTATTGCTACTGAAAAAGGATGGAATCTTTATGTGTGTGGTAATGGTGGTATGAAGCCTCGTCATGCTGATTTACTTGCCGCTGATCTCGATAAAAATACACTAATCCGATATATTGATCGTTTCCTTATGTTTTATATTCGTACCGCAGATAAATTACAACGGACGTCAGTCTGGCTTGAAAATTTAGATGGCGGTATTGATTATTTACGTAGTGTTATTATTGACGATAAATTAGGCATAAATGCTGAGTTAGAAAGTGAAATGACACGCTTACGTAAATTAATGGTATGTGAATGGAAGGAAGCTGTTGAAAATACAGAAGGTCAAATTCGATTTTCTCATTTTATTAATAGTAACAAACGTGATGAGAATATCCAAATCGTACCTGAGCGTGATCAGCATCGCCCAGCAACAGCAGAAGAACGTAAAGTAATGTTAGGGGAATAATATGAGCCAATGGATAACTATTTGTAAACTTGATGAGATTTTACCTGGCACAGGAGTTTGTGCACTTGTTGGTAATGATCATGTGGCTATTTTTCGCCCTTATAATAATACTGAGCTTTATGCGATTAGTAATATTGATCCATTTGCTAAGGCAAGTGTTTTATCCCGAGGCATTATAGCAGAACATGAAAATGAGTTATGGGTGGCAAGTCCGCTTAAAAAGCAACGCTTTCGTTTAAAAGATGGTTATTGTTTGGAAGATGAACAATATTCAATCCCTCATTATGAAGTAGATGTTAATGACGATGGGATCGTACAAGTAAAGTCGCGCTAAATGTATTTTTAAAAGGATAAATTAATTATGTATACAGAGACAATTAATAAATGTGCAGCAAATACTGCGCGTATTGTTCGTTTGGCAAAAACGAACCCATTTGGTTTTTGGCTAAGTGGATCGGCTACACTAATTAGTACCAGTTTTATAAGGTCATTGTTATGATAAACTAAAAATAAGAGAAGGTAACAACAATGGCAATCGATTCATCACGAAGAACAAAACGTAGCTTTACTAACGAGTTCAAAAAACAAATGGTCATGCTATATCAAAATGGTAAAAAACGTGCGGATATCGTCGCAGAGTATGACCTCACCAAATCAGCATTAGATAATTGGATAATGCAGTACCAAACTACCGGCTCATTCATCGCAAAAGATAATCGTCGAACTGAAGATAACGAA
>NZ_LZHJ01000049.1:0-4762 GCF_001690815.1 Gilliamella sp. GillExp13
CCAATGGCTTAATACGTCAGTTTATACCTAAGTCAGCGGCCATTTCATTAGTTGACGACAAACAGATAAAGAAAATACAATATCTATTGAACACACGCCCAAGAAAACGGCATAAGTTTAAAAGCCCTGCCGATTTTTATTCTAAGGAGCTAAGAAGAATTGCACTTCATGGTGTAATCTAGGATAATAAAAATCTTTTTATTTTAAAGGCTATAGACTTGCGACTAGATATCGACTATCTTTCTCAGGGTATAATTGTTAATGGTTTGTAAAGCTTAATATGTGGAATTAATTAGAGACAGTATATGAATTCCTAAAAGCTTGGTTTTCTGTTTTTTATGATTTTATATTTTATTCAACTCTATGTATCTTATTTTTATTAAGGAATTTAAGATGATCAAATTCGCCTCCCGCTTTTTGGCAACTTGTTTTATTTTACTTTTTACCTCAATGGCTAATTCTGAAGTTAGAATTATTATTACTGATGGAGTGAGTTCAGCTAAACCTATAGCTGTTGCCCCATTTAAATGGACAGGTGGTGGAGAACCTCCACAAGCCATTGAAGAAATTATTGCTTCTGATTTGCGTAACAGTGGTAAGTTCAATCCTATTGACGTTAATCAAATGCCTCAGAAACCGACAACAGTTTCGGAGGTTACTCCAACTGTATGGAACAAAGTTGGTGTTTCAGCTGTTGTTGTTGGCTCAATACAACCTGATGCGTCAGGAAAATATCTTATAAATTATCAATTAGTCGATACAGTTAATCGTCCAGGTACAGTTTTAGCTCAAAATCAATTCTCTATTGAAAAGCGTTGGGTTCGTTATGCAGCTCATACTGCAAGCGATGAAATCTTTGAATCACTAACTGGTATTAAGGGTGCATTTAGAACACGAATTGCTTATGTTGTAAAAATGACTAAAGGGCCGTTTTCGCACGAATTAAGAGTGTCTGATTATGATGGTTATGATCAAATTACTGTTCATCGTTCTAAGGAACCATTAATGTCTCCTACTTGGTCACCAGATGGGAAAAAAATAGCTTATGTAACTTTTGAAGGAGGGCATTCTTCATTAGTGTTAAAAACTCTGGATAGTGGAGCTGTACAAACAATAGCTTCTTTCCCTCAACATAATGGAGCACCAGCATTTTCTCCAGATGGTAGTAAATTAGCATTTGTTCTATCTAAAGGTGGTAGTTTAAATTTATATATGATGAATTTAAGTAGTAAGAAAATTACTCAAATTACTTCTAGCCGTAGTAATGATACAGAACCATCTTGGATGCCAGACAATCAAACAATTGTTTATACTTCCGATCAAGCGGGTCGACCTCAGTTATATAGTATTAATACCAATACTGGCGAATCGCAAAGGGTAACTTGGGATAATACGCAAAATCAGAATGCTAAAGTGTCACCTGACGGCTCTTTTATTGCAATGATATCAACTAATAATGGTGAACAGCATATAACTCGATATGATATGGATACAAAAACCTATCAACGTTTAACTGATACTTTTTTAGATGAAACCCCAAGTATTGCACCGAACGGTACAATGATTATTTATAGTTCATCTCAGGGATTAGGTACAATTTTGAACCTTGTATCTACAGATGGTAATTTCAAAGCAAGGTTACCAGCAACCGATGGGCAAGTAAAATTCCCTGCATGGTCACCATATTTATAAAGACAGCTTAAAAAAACAACTACATTTCAATTATTAAAATTGTGTAAAGTTTAAGGTCGTTATAATATATTACTCTAATCTTTCAGGCCTGTAATGGGCGTTACTTAGAAGTTAGTTAGATATATAAATAGAATTTATTCAAACAACAGGAGTTTATACAATGCAATTTTCTAAATTTCTTAAAGTAGCAGCGGTTGCTTTACCATTAATCGCTGTAACTGCTTGCTCATCTAATAGCAGCCAAACCGTTAGTGGTAATTTAAATGGTGCTTTATCAAAAGAAGCCTTAGAGCAACTTCAAAAATTACAACAAATTAATACAGTTTATTTTGACTTTGATAAATATAATGTTAGATCTGAATATGCAACATTATTAAATGCACATGCTGAATTTATTCGTACAAGTAACATAAAAGTTGTTATTGAAGGTCATGCTGATGAACGCGGTACTCCAGAATATAATATCGCATTAGGTGAACGTCGTGCTGCTGCAGTTAAATCATATTTACAAGGTAACGGTGCTTCTGCAAGTCAAATGGAAATCGTTTCTTATGGTAAAGAAAAACCTGCTGTGTTAGGTCATGATGAAGAAGCGTATGCTAAAAATCGTCGTGCAGTAGTAACCTATGTAGGATACTAATAACATCTTATAGCGGCTGATTATTCAGCCGTTTTTAATTTTAAGTTTACACTGAGTCTTATATAATATGCATAAAAAAATACTCACATTACTTTTATTCCTTTTATTTACTGGTTGTGCAGCAAGTAGTTCCGACATTGATCAAACGGTTCAAGCACAAGGACAGCTATTGATTGAAAACCAACAAAAAATTAGCGATTTGCAAGCAGATGTAGATACTCTTCGTGGTCAGTTAGAAGAGACAAAATATCAACTTAATCAGATAATTGAACGCCAGAAAATGATTCTTCAACAAATGACTAATAGTTCAGGATTTTCTTCAAATACCGATTTTGATTTACAAGGAGAAGGATATAGTTCAAAAACATCTTCAGATCCTACTTTGTCCAAATCTTCATCAGATTTATCTGGATGGGTAACTACTGGCGATGATAAAGCGGATTATAATTTTATAATCCGATTTGTTAATGAAGGCAAGCAAAATAACGAGGTTATTGATGCCTTTAAAAAACATCTGAAATCTTATCCAAAGTCTAGTTATCGAGCTAATGTTAACTATTGGCTAGGTCAGCTTTTATATAAACAAAGTAAAAAAAATGATGCTTCATTTTATTATGCTACTGTAGTAAAAGATTTTCCGTCTTCTTCCAAAGCTGCTGATAGTCTTTATAAAGTGGGGTTAATTTTACTTGATAAAGGAGATACCAAAAAAGCTAAAACTGTTTTTCAACAAGTAGTGAATAAATACCCAAAAGATAAGAATGCGGTAGTGCTTGCTAATAAAAAGTTAGCGTCACTAAAATGAAATGTATAAATAATCATCTATTAGAAAAATGTAGCAATAAAGTGGTTGCGTAGTAATACAATTATAAGTATTATAGCACCCCGAAATTACTTATCGTTTCAGCTATTAAGCGCATAGTAGTTCTTATCAAATGGGTCGTTAGCTCAGTCGGTAGAGCAGCGGACTTTTAATCCGTTGGTCGAGCGTTCGAATCGCTCACGACCCACCATTATTAAATTTTAAAATTTAACCAGTAAATTTTTTCCAATTAAAGAAAGCAATAAGTTTTTTAGGAAAATGATCTTAGCAAACATAATATTGATAAATATTTTACGATAAGTTCCTTTTTATATTGATCAGTTGCACCTAAATAAGAAAAAACTTTCTCTCAGTTTTATACTCCTATCTTTTGAATCGCTAGTTACTTGCTGATTCTAAATTGATCCTCGCCAAAAAAGTGGACAAAAGTCGCCTCTATGATATAAACAAAAATCATAGGAGACAAATATCATGGTCAAAAAATTTAGTATCGAATTTAAACAACAATCAGTGGATTATGCGTTATCTAATGCACACCTTTCTATCAGCGAACTTGCCAACTATCTAGGTGTGGGTAAATCAACCCTAGATAAATGGATTAGGCAACTTTCCCCGAATAAAACTAGCCGTCGAGAGTTAACAGCTGAGCAACAGCGGATTATGGCGTTAGAAAAAGAGATTAAAGAACTGAAAATGGCCAATGATATACTAAAAAAGGCGCATGTGCATATCATCAACAATCCAAGTCGGTGAAGTACGCTTATATGAAAAATCATTTAACTAGCTATCCCGTTACTAGGATATGCCGATTACTTGGTGTCAGTTCATCAGTTTATTATGCTTGGTTAAAAAGAGCAAACAAATCTGCCAAACTCAGCGAGTATATCCAAAAACAGTATTGGCAACATAAAGCCCGTTTGGGTGCACCAAGCCTGCTTCATGATGCAAGAGAAGCGGGCTATCAAGTTTCAGAAAGGACAATTAGCCGTGTTTTGCAACAATTGGGATTACGTAGTTTGAGATTACATAGTAAAGCAGCACGTAAATTCAAGTATAAAACAGACACGGCTCATCACAATATTGTGCCCAACACGTTAGATAGGCAATTTAACCCTGATAAGCCTAATAAAACATGGGTAACTGATATTACTTATATTAAAACAGGTGAAGGTTGGTTATATTTGTCGGTGATTATCGATTTATATGGACGAAAAGTGATTGCTAGGCAAACCAGTCGCTACATAGACCGTCATTTAGTGTGTAATACATTAAAACAAGCCTTATTTCGGCGTCACTTTCCTAAAAATGTACTCATTCATAGTGACCAAAGAAGCCAATATTGCAGTGCAGATTTCAAGCAATTATTATTACAATATGGGCTAAGGCAAAGCATGAGTCGAAGAGGAAACTGCTTTGATAATGCGGTTGTTGAGAGTTTTTTTCATACACTCAAAACCCATATTATTCATGACTGTTACTATAAAACGAGGAAGCAGGCTAATAAAGCACTATTTGAATATATTGAAATCTATTATAATCGGATACGCCGTCATTCAGCCAATGGCTGGGTATCACCTGAACAATATGAACAACAATATTACCAAAAC
>NZ_LZHJ01000050.1:0-3033 GCF_001690815.1 Gilliamella sp. GillExp13
TCTGGGCTGTAATAAAGCATGAGGTATTTTTCAACTTGGCGCCATACCGAAGACTCTATTGGCTTACCATTACCGCTGTTTTTTCGCCTTTTCCTAGCTAGGGTTACCGCATCATGTGCTTGATAGGCTTGATTAGGTTTTGAGTTTCTTTTTATCTCTCGACTTATTGTCGAAGGATGTCTATTGAGTAGCTGGGCTATCTCTTTTTTATTCTTTCCGGCTTGTAATAATACGAAAATCTGGTATCTTTCCTTCCTAGAAAGGTGATTATAATACATAGCAATCTCCAAACTGTGGTGGTACGAAGGTGCTAGTATAAATCACCTTTCTACTTTCTTCACTCCACCGTGTTTAAAATTGCACTTCATGTTTGAATCCAGGTTTTTATAAAAATCATCAATCTTATCCATTTAATTTAATCAAATTACTAAATGATAATATTGCAAATTTCCCAATTTATCTGTTATAAGCTGTATTTTTATACTGAAACACATAGTTACCTGAAAGTTTTTAACAAATTTTTAAATCTTCAAATTATGATTGAATTGCTATCTTTAAATTAACAGCGATAGTTATACATCTAATTCTAGTTATGTAGTTGTTAAAATCACGGAGGTAGCAAAAAATATGTGGGATAAAGGGTTGGAAGTAGCAATTAAACAAGTTGGAGTTGTAATCGGTGATTAATTTTTTCAATCAGTGTTTCTCTATCTCGTGAAATGGTGAGTTCTAACTTGCCATCATCACTTATAACGGTTTTTGTGCTATAACCCTTACATGTGTTGCTTCTTCGTTTTTCTGGTGTTTTTCATGACCTAGATGCGTGGTTATTTTTTCATTTAATGCGGTATCAATCACTAGTTTGTTCATAAAACCAGTTAATTTACCTAAATCTTCCTACGCTTTTATGTTTTTAGCTAGCTCGGCCGCCATTTGTCTTACTTTTTATTCATCCATTTTATATTTAACTTATTTTTACTCATTAGAGTGGTTCAAAAATAGGTAAATTCACAAATTCGTTTACAGGGTCAATTCAGAAAGATGTTTATAATTAATTTTAAATGATATTTTATTTTTTATTTGTTTAGATATTTATTTTTGTAAATTGTAGTTTCAGTTATATAGAAATGTGATAATGTACGCTAATTTATTTCATTATTTACAGTATACAAAATGGTAACAGATAAACCGCAAAAAATTCATTCTATACATGTATTACGTGGTGTTGCAATTATAATGATTGTTTTTAGCCACTGTTTGGGTGTATTTAAAAATACTCATTTAATTGCTAATAGTTATTTATTTTCTTTTTTAAATTTATTTGCTTTTAATTTCACTACTTTTTTTGTATTAATTGCTGGTTTTTTATTTCAACATCTAACTTATAAATTTCATACCAAAACTTATTATTTATCAAAGTTTAAAACTGTTGTTTGTCCTTATATTTCAGTATCTATTTTTTGCTTTGTTTTTTTTCATTATCAGTATTTATCTAATTTACCTTGGTTTTCATTGACTGAAACTAGTGTTGTTAGTTCAATCGTTAGGATGATGCTGACGGGAACACAACTGCTACCATTGTGGTTTATCCCGATGATTATCATTATTTATTTAATGGCTCCTTTATTATATTTTTGGTCGAAAAAGAATTTAATTGTAGCTGGTCTGATTGCTATGTTTTGGGTTGTGATGTTTACTAAACCTGATTTTACTCAACCTGTTTTAAATTTGTTGCATTATGGACCAGTTTATTTAATTGGCATGATGATAAAACAAAATTATCAAATTATTATGAAAACAGTCAAAGATAGTTTATTCTTAGTTGTGTTTCTTTTTGGTTTATGTTTTTTTGTTCCATTTGCTTATCGCTATATGAGTCATTTAGGTGTAGAAAAACTTTATTATGATACATTACAAAAAATCATTTTATTTATATTAGCGCTTTATTTTTTAGATGGGCTGAATCATAAAACGAATGAGGGGAAGTTATATAAATTCTTTTCTTATATGGCAAATATTAGTTTTCCTATCTATTTTATTCATGAAATTATTGTTTTAGAACTTGAACAACTATTGTATATTTCTCCTCTAGGTTATGTAATTAAAACCGACAATGGTTGGTTAGCATCATTGGGAGCTGTAATCTTTTTAGTGTCTACTTTAATCGTAAGTGTCATCATCGCTAAAATAATAACGCTAGTTTTCAAAAATAAAGCAAAATACCTTATTGGTGCAATTCGTTAGATAATATCATCTATTATTTGATTTGGTGCTTTGAAATATTTTTATTAAATTTAAAACTTAGAATGTAAATTAATATTTTAAATTCACGTTAAAAATACGAGGTTCTTTATATATACCATATAAATTAATTTAATAAATTGTTTTTTATATATTAAATTGCGTTTATTTTGTTTATGCCAAATATATTAAAATATGTAGATTTGAACAAATAAAATGCAAACGAAAAAAAAATTGCAATTAACACTTGCAGGAAATTTTAAAGCCCCTATAATGCGCATCCACTGGCACGCAGTCAGCGACAAGCAGACGGAAAGTTAGTGATTAAGTGAGACAAAAATTTAAAAAAAGATCTTGACGAATAAAAAAGGTTAGCGTAGTATACGCAACCCTTGAGACAGCGAACTAAGTCAACGAAAAGTTAATAAGGAACATAAGCTGTCAGCTCTTTAAAAATAAGAAACAGACAATCTGTGTGGGCACTTGCGAGACGAAAAATTAAAGTCTACGGACTAAAAAATTAAGTCTTGATAAGTGACACTGAAGATTCATTTGAATATGTCAGAGACAGTTATTGAGCATCAAACTTTAAATTGAAGAGTTTGATCATGGCTCAGATTGAACGCTGGCGGCAGGCTTAACACATGCAAGTCGAACGGTAACATAAGTGCTTGCACTTGATGACGAGTGGCGGACGGGTGAGTAAGGTATGGGGATCTGCCGAATGGAGGGGGACAACAGTTGGAAACGACTGCTAATACCGCATAAAGTTGAGAGACCAAAGCATGGGAC
>NZ_LZHJ01000051.1:0-363 GCF_001690815.1 Gilliamella sp. GillExp13
ATTGTTTCGGTATTGAATGCTATCACAGACCGGCATTTACGCTGGGGCTTTCCTAAATGCTTTAATCGTATCAGAAAGCTCGGCTATCAATGGAACCATAAGCGTGTTTATCGGATGTATTGTGAATTAAAGCTTAATCTCAGAGTAAAACGAAAAAAACGCATTCCTCCACGATGCCCGGAAAAGCTATTTGTGCCTAATAAACAAGGTGAATGTTGGTCAATGGATTTTATGAGTGATAGTAGCCGTAATCAACGTCGCTTTAGGACATTCAATGTCATCGATGACGTTAATCGTGAGGCGTTAGGTATTGATATTGCAGTCAGCTTACCAGCAGGAAGGATTACCCGTTACTTAGATAAA
>NZ_LZHJ01000052.1:0-803 GCF_001690815.1 Gilliamella sp. GillExp13
TGTTTAGATGGAGTTGTAATGAATTGAACTGAACCGAATTCATAATTAACAATAAAATCGATGTTTTCAGTTAGATTTTGAATATAGATATCTCTAATGTTCTGATGCCTCAATGAAACATTCATTTCTGATGCGATGCCATTGAACTTTTCTCGTTGCCAACTTTGGCCGCCATTTATGTGCTTACCACCTAAAATTAATGATAGATTTTCAACAGAACGCTCAAACCATGTTGCTGTAATATTTCCGCCAGTGAATGTTATAAAACGCTGATGATTTACCAGACGACCACCAATACTGCGTTTACTGTATTGTGGATCGGCTACACTAATTAGTACCAGTTTTATAAGGTCATTGTTATGATAAACTAAAAATAAGAGAAGGTAACAACAAAGGCAATCGATTCATCACGAAGAGCAAAACGTAGCTTTACTAACGAGTTCAAAAAACAAATGGTCATGCTATATCAAAATGGTAAAAAACGTGCGGATATCGTCGCAGAGTATGACCTCACCAAATCAGCATTAGATAATTGGATAATGCAGTACCAAACTACCGGCTCATTCATCGCAAAAGATAATCGTCGAACTGAAGATAACGAACTTATCGCGCTACGCAAAGAGAATAAACGCTTGTTAATGGAGAATGATATCCTAAAGCAAGCGACGTTGATAATGGGAAGAAAATCGAGTTAATTTTACATAATAAGCATCGATACAGCTTACGTGCATTATGTCGATGTTTAAATGTAACCCGAAATCGTTTCTATTATCAACGGCAATTAACGCAGCAATCACAAGATA
>NZ_LZHJ01000053.1:0-591 GCF_001690815.1 Gilliamella sp. GillExp13
AAAATTCTCTATGATAAAAGTAAAAGGGGATTTAATGATGAAAAAAATGACTGAACATCAAATCGTCGCTATTTTAAAAGAAGCTGAAGCAGGTATTCCTGTCAAGGAACTCTGCCGTAAATATGGCATGGGTAATTCAACTTTTTATAAATGGCGGGAAAAATACGGCGGCATGGAAACTTCGGATATCAAACGCTTAAAAGAGCTGGAGGCTGAAAACCGCAAACTTAAGCAGATGTTTGCCGAGCTGAGCTTAAAATCACAGCTTCAGGAAGAAATCATAAAAAAGCTTTAGTGCCCACAAAGGCCCGTAAAACGTGGGCACAGCAACTACAACAAAATCATTCTGTTACTATAGCTATGAGCTGCGCTATCGTTGGCTTAAGCCGTTGTGCTTACTATTATCAACCTAAGTTACAGGATGATTCGGTGATTGTTTCGGTATTGAATGCTATCACAGACCGGCATTTACGCTGGGGCTTTCCTAAATGCTTTAATCGTATCAGAAAGCTCGGCTATCAATGGAACCATAAGCGTGTTTATCGGGTGTATTGTGAATTAAAGCTTAATCTCAGAGTAAAACGAAAAAAA
>NZ_LZHJ01000054.1:0-11335 GCF_001690815.1 Gilliamella sp. GillExp13
CGGAAAAGCTATTTGTGCCTAATAAACAAGGTGAATGTTGGTCAATGGATTTTATGAGTGATAGTAGCCGTAATCAACGTC
This sequence comes from Gilliamella sp. GillExp13, assembly GCF_001690815.1. NCBI lineage: Bacteria > Pseudomonadati > Pseudomonadota > Gammaproteobacteria > Orbales > Orbaceae > Gilliamella > Gilliamella sp. GillExp13. The sequence goes on from NZ_LZHJ01000054.1 coordinate 82, forward strand.
GCTTTAGGACATTCAATGTCATCGATGACTTTAATCGTGAGGCGTTAGGTATTGATATTGCAGTCAGCTTACCAGCAGGAAGGATTACCCGTTACTTAGATAAACTGGCCGAATATCATGGATATCCATTAAAAATACGGGTCGATAATGGGCCAGAATTTACAGGAAAAACCTTTATAAACTGGGCTAAATCACATGATATAGCCATTGATTATATAAAGCCCGGTAGCCCTTATCAAAATGGTTATATTGAACGATTTAATCGTACCTATCATACTGAAGTACTTGATTTATATCTTTTTAACAACTTAGCACAAGCAAGGTGAATAACCGAAGAATGGCTAACGATTTATAACACCGAAAGACCGCATGAGGCATTAAATAACATGACACCGATTGAGTATAAAACACTAAAACAAGCAGCTTAATTTTCTACGTGAGTTGTGTACTAAGTTTGGGGCATTTACAGCATGAATATTCATCGTAAAGGTGCTACGCCTGCATATACAGGTCAAATAACATTAATTCCTGGGTCGATGGGTGATCACTCTTATGTAGCAGTTGGTAAAGGTAATGAAGAGTGGTTATGGTCTTGTTCACATGGTGCAGGAAGAGCAGAAAGAAGGCAAAACATGCGTAATAAAAAGGTAGAGTTTGAAAAGACTACCTTTTACCATGGCAATGCATTACTCTCAAAGAAGAGCGGCTACGCGAAGAAGCGCCTATAGCATACAAACCAATTACACCAGTAATTGAAGCGCAACAAAAAGCCGATTTGATTCAAACCATAGTTAAACTTAAACCTTGGATTACGTTTAAAGTATAATTAGGAAAATATTTTGTGCTAGAATTTATTATTTAATCAAAATATTAATATAAAATTTTAGCACAAAATACTTATTGTTTAGAAGAATAACATAGAAATGATATTCTTTTATAACATCAATTCCATCCCCCGATACCGCAAATCTGGCTTTTTAATCCACGCTTGAGCATCAATAATTGCCAATTCTCGAGCCTCTTTTTGTTTGGTGATTTCCAGTACGTGATTAGCGGCATTGGCGGCTAATTCAAATGCCATTAATTGGGATTGTCCATTAATTAGATGCGCAGTGAACAAGCTACAAATTAAATCACCCACACCTAATGGACGATGTGGAAAGTCATATAGTGGGCGGGCAAGATGATAGTTTTGGGTTGGCGTTGCTAACACCATTTCAAATAGGTCGGTTGTTTTGCCAGCGTGCACCAAATTTTTTACTAATATAGCTTTAATAGACTGTTTTTGTAGTGTTTTTATTGCATTTAGTACATCGTTAAATGTTTTAATTTCGATATCAGAAAGTATTTGTAATTCTAATAAATTTGGTGTGATATAGTCGGCTTGTTTAACCGCTTGCTTAGTGAAGAAATCAATAATACCTTGTGGCAGTGAACTACCTTTATTAATATCGCCCCCCATAACAGGATCACAAACATAGATAGCATTAGGATTATAGTATTTAATTTTGTTGACTGCTTCTAAGATTTCTTCGCCTTGTTCAGCAAGACCAATATAGCCCGAAATAATGGCGTCAATAGACTTTAAACCCCCAATTTTTTCTAGACTATTAACTATTCGTGTGATTTGTTTAGCACCAAGCACTATGCCATCATAATGAGGATAAACTGTATTACTGGATAATTGCACGGTATGGATCGGCATAACTTCAACGCCTTGTAGCTGCATGGCTAATGTCGATACCTTGTTACCGGCATAACCATAAACAACATTTGATTGAATTGATAATACTGTTTTCATATGTTTGCCTTATTATTCGTCATAATAATGATAGCGGTTTAGGAGATAGATACAGATAATAGATATCAATGCTAAACAACAATAAAACAAGGCTAATGGTATCCAAAAAGTTTTGTAAGTATAAATAATATATGCCCCTATCATCGGAATTAGGCTACCAAAAATGGCAGCGCAACCTTGATAGCTGATAGATAACCCTGTGTAACGTATTCTGGTAGGAAAAACTCGACTTAAATAGCCTGCTATTACGCCATAAAAGCCACTGTAGCAAATTACGTTGAGCGAAATACCAATAATAAAGCTATTTTTTGTGCCTATCTGAATGATTGGGAATAATAAAAATACCGATCCCATTGCTAAGATTGCCGAACAAATTAAAAATCGTGTTGCCGAGTATTTTTCTGAAAAATAGGCAATAAAAGGTTGCACAACAAAATGCACAATCGCAATCCAAAACAGGGCATCAACAATTATCTTGTCTTCAATACCTAGTGCAATAGTGGTATAGCCAATCATTAATGTATTAGAAAATATTCCACTAAATGACAATACATTAGCGCCAATGCTTAAAATTAATAGCGGTGTTGATTTTTTTAAAACTTCAATAATCGGTGTTGATTCTTGCTTTAAGTTTGCTTGCTTTTTGCATGATTCGATAAAGACAGGTGACTCGGTTAAGGTGACTCTAGCAATAATGCCAATAATTAATAAAATAGAACTGGCTAAAAATGGAATACGCCAATAGCCACTATTAATAAGCTCAGCTATAGGTGAACGGATAATATAAGAAAAGACCAATAATGCTAAAATATTTCCTGCTGGGCTTCCCCACTGTGCAAAGGAGGAAAAGAAGTTTTTCAACCCTTTTGGGGCATGTTCATTGGTCATAAGCACTGCACCGCCCCATTCACCACCAACCGCAATCCCTTGTAATATGCGTAATGTAACTAATAAAATTGGTGATAAAATGCCTGCTTGTTGATAAGAGGGTAATAAACCAACACAGGTGGTGGCACACCCCATTAAAACCAACGTAGTAATTAACGATTTTTTACGCCCCAAACGATCACCAATATGACCAAATAGTAACGCTCCTAAAGGACGTGATAAAAATCCCACGGCAAAGGTGGCAAAAGATCCTAAGATTTGCACAAATTGATTATCATCAGGAAAAAAAAGCTGACCAAATATTAATACTGATGCCAAGGCATAGATATAAAAATCATACCATTCAATGGTCGTACCAATAAAGGCGGCAAAAGCGACTTTTTTAGCTGATGAATTGGACATAAGTAATCTTAGGGCTATCGCGGTTGTAAGTTAATAATGAGTACGAAACTAGCACAAAACTATTAATATGACAATTTGTTATCTTCTAAGAAAAGAAAAATGCAATGGATAGATTTAGTATCTAATTTAGTGACAGAATTAACTGTCACCTTTATTATTTTCCTCTATACAGAAACACGCAATTTTATGTTCATTATAATTAATAAGCTGTGGTTGTTCTGTTGTACAACGTGAAAATGCTAAACGGCATCGAGCATTAAACGCACAACCCATAGGTGGATTTAGCGGACTTGGTAATTCACCTTCTAATTTAATTCTATCTCGTCTAAGATCAGGATTTAATCTTGGGGTTGCTGATAATAGTGCCTGAGTATATGGATGTTTAGGGTTACGATAGATTTCATCTTTTCGTCCTTGTTCAACGCAACGACCCAAATACATTACCATTACGTCATCAGCAATGTGTTCAACGACGGAAAGGTCATGAGAAATAAAAATATAAGATAAACCTAGGTCTTGCTGTAGATCCATCATCAAATTTAGCACTTGTGCTCGTACAGAAACGTCTAATGCTGAAACAGGTTCATCAGCAACTACTATTTCGGGATCAAGCATTAAACCTCTTGCGATAGCAATGCGTTGACGTTGTCCTCCTGAAAACATATGGGGATAACGGTTATAAAACTCTTCTTTTAATCCAACTTTTTGCATCATTGATAGTACTTTTGCTTTACGATCATTTGCTGTTAGATCAGTATTAATAATTAGAGGCTCTTCTAATATGGAACCGATTTTTTTGCGGGGGTTCAATGATGAGTATGGATTCTGGAAAACGATTTGAATCTTTTGGCGACGCAATTTTTGAGCTTGTTGATCATTATCCAACAAATTCTGATTTTTAAAATAAATTTCTCCAGATGTGGGTTTTTCAATCATTGTTAGTAATCTTGCTAATGAGGATTTACCACAACCTGATTCACCGACAACCGCAAGTGTTTTAGCTTTGTCTAATGTAAAAGATACACCGTCAACGGCTTTAACTTGCTTGGTTTCAGAAAAAAGTCCCGTTTTAACATGATAATATTTTGTCAAGTTTCGGGCATCAAGCAGTAATTCATTATTTTCCATATTATTGTTCATATTGTGGTATCCCTTCGCTTGATAGTGGATAATGACATTTTACTTTTCTAGTTTCACCATAGCTAACTAGTGCTGGTTCTTGGGTATAACAATGTTCAGTAGCATAAGGACAACGAGGGTTGAGTAAACAGCCTGTTGGTCGATCATACTTTCCTGGTACAACGCCTGATAATGATGCTAATCGCTCTTTGTCTTGAGTGAACTCAGGCAGTGATCGTAATAGTGCCTGTGTGTAAGGGTGTAATGGTTTTTTAAAGATAATTTCAGCATCGCCTATTTCAACCACCTGTCCAGCATACATTACAATAATTTTTTGTGCAGCCTCAGAAACTAACGCTAAGTCATGAGTAATAAGAATTAATGCCATATTATTTTTGCGTTGCAACTCAAGTAATAACTCAATAATTTGCCCTTGAATTGTGACATCTAGTGCTGTTGTTGGTTCATCAGCAATTAAGAGTTTTGGATTGCATGCAATGGCTATTGCAATCATTACTCGTTGGCTCATTCCGCCAGATAACTGGTGCGGATAAACCTTTAATCGATTTTCAGCATCAGGAATTCCTACTAATTTAAGCAATTCAATCGCTCTTGCTTTGAGCTCTTTTTTACTGCCACCTTGGTGGATTTTTAATGTTTCAATGATTTGGTAACCTATGGTAAAACATGGGTTTAAGCTAGTCATCGGATCTTGAAAGATCATTGCCACATCTGCACCTACAATTTTACGGCGCATTTTAGTTGAGATTTGTTGAAGATCTTTGCCATCAAAGTGTAATGCATTTGCATTGACTTTACCGGGAAAATCAATTAATCCCATTATGGCGAGTGAACTCACTGATTTTCCTGAACCTGATTCACCAACAATACCAACAACTTGCCCTTGCTCAACGTCATAACTAATGTGATCTACTGCTTTAAATCCACCAAATTGAACAGATAATTCTTTTACTTCTAATAGTGCCATGACTGTATCTCCATTACTGTTTCAATTTAGGATCAAGTGCGTCTCGCAAACCATCTCCCATTAAGTTGAAAGCTAACACTGTCATTAAAATTACTAAACCAGGAAAGGTAACGACCCACCATGCTGATTGTGCAAATTGCAATACGTCAGCAAGCATTGTTCCCCATTCTGGTGTTGGTGGTTGTGCGCCCATGCCTAAAAAACCTAATGCAGCCATGTCTAAAATTGCGTTCGAAAATCCTAATGAAGCTTGTACAATTAATGGTGCTAAGCAGTTTGGTAGGATGTTGATAAACATTTGTCGTAAGGGTCCCGCCCCAGCAACTCGTGAGGCGATCACATAATCTTTATTAATTTCAGCAATCGTTGCTCCGCGTGTTAAGCGAACATAATGTGGTAATGCAACAAAAGCTAATGCTATTGAAGCGTTAATAATTGATGGACCAAATATTGCAACTAATACAAGTGCAAGTAGTAAACTTGGTAATGCAAGCATGATATCCACTGCACGCATAATTACATTGTCTAAAAAACCACCTACATAACCAGCAATTAATCCTAATGTAATCCCTAAAATCAATGAGATAATGACTACTAAGCAACCGACTAATAAGGATAAACGGGCACCATAAATGAGTCTGGATAGGATATCTCGTCCCACATCATCAGTTCCTAAAATAAATTGCCAACTGCCATCTTTCATCCAAACGGGTGGTGTTAGTAATGCATCTCTAAATTGCTCAGAAGGGGAATGTGGTGCAACAAAATTGGCAAAGATAGCTAGTAATACAACAATAATAATAAAGACTAGTCCAACGACTGCACCTTTATTTTTTGAAAAATAGAACCAGAACTCACGCATAGGCGTTAATGGTTTAGGTACGGCTAAACTGGTGTCTTGCGTATTGGTTGGTTCAGTAATAACCTGTTTATTCATCTGTAAAAACACTCTTATTTATGTCTAATACGTGGGTTAATAACCCCGTACAACATATCAACTAATAAATTCACTAAAATAATTATGACCGCAACAATTAAAACGCCACTTTGTACAACGGGGTAATCTCGACGCTGTAGCGCTTCAATTAACCAACGACCAATTCCTGGCCATGAAAAGACAGTTTCGGTCAATATGGCGCCGGCAAGCATTGTACCAACTTGTAAACCGATAACGGTAACAACAGGGATCATTGCATTACGCAATGCATGAACAAGGACGATTCGCATTCTACTAACGCCTTTAGCTCGTGCGGTTCGAATATAATCTTCACTCAATACTTCTAACATAGAAGAACGAGTCATGCGGACAATTACTGCTAATGGAATGGTTCCTAACACAATTGCAGGTAAAATTAAGTGAGTAACTGCATCGATAAAGTCTTCCGTTTCACCCCATAATAAAGTATCTATTAACATAAATCCGGTTAAAGGATTACTTTCATCTAAGAAAAGCATATCACTAACACGACCAGATACAGGGGTTAAATTTAAGTGCACTGAGACTAACATGATTAGCATCATCCCCCACCAAAAAATTGGCATGGAGTAACCTGTTAAAGATAGCCCTATTGCTGTGTGATCAAATATTGAACCACGTTTCACTGCGGCAAGAACACCGATTGGGATCCCAAAACTAACTGCAAACAACATTGCGCAAAATCCAAGTTCAAACGTTGCTTTAAATCGGGGTACAAATTCATCCCATACTGGAATTTGGCTTTTAAAAGAGGTTCCTAAATCGCCATGAAGCATGTTTATAATATATTGAAAATATTGTTGATACAGTGGTTTATCTAAACCCAGTTGAGTCATTAATTCAGCATGGCGTTCAGGGGTTAAACCTCGCTCTCCTGCAAGCACCATAATGGGATCACCCGGAATAAGGTGAACAAAAATAAAAGTAAGCAGTGTGATACAAATAAACGTTGGAATAAGTACACCTAACCGCTTTAGAATAAATTGAAACATGTAGTAGCTCTTAAATATTGCTTTTAAACTATCGTTTATAAAATAGATAAAATTTTTATTATTATTAAAAAATAGATTTATAGTTCTAAATTTAGCAAAACCCAACGTAGTGATTAACCACACATTGGTGGTTAATCGTTAGGAATACTATTTTTCAAGCGTAACTTGGTTAAAGTCATGTAATGACAGAGGCGCCATAATATAGCCTTTAACTTCTTTGCGTAATGGCATATAAACTATTGAATGCGCAATCATCAATGCAGGTGCTTGATTATGCATTTCAACTTGTGCTTGTTTATATAGCTCAACTCTTTTTTCGTGATTTGACTCAATACGCGCTTGTTGCAATAAATCATCAAATGGTTTGTAACACCAGCGTGAATAGTTTGAACCTGCTTTAACCGCATCACAGCTCATCAAGACAGAATAAAAGTTATCAGGGTCGCCATTATCTCCAGTCCAGCCCATTAATACAGCATCATGTTCACCATCACGAATACGAGATAGATATTCTCCCCATTCATAACTAACAATTTTAGCTGTTACGCCAATTTTAGCCCAATCTGCTTGAATCATTTCGGCCATACGGCGTGCATTTGGGTTATATGGACGTTGTACTGGCATTGCCCATAAATTGATAGTAAAGCCTTTCTCTAATCCCGCTGATTTTAATAATTCTTTTGCTTGCGCTGGATCATAAGGATAATCTTTCACTTCATCGTTATAACTCCACATTGATGGAGGAATAAAGTTTTTAGCTGGTTCAGCTGCACCTTGAAAAACAGCTTTTATAATCGCTTCTTTGTTCACGGCCATATTTAATGCTTGGCGGACTTTTAAATTATTAAGTGGCGGCTTATCCATATTGTAGGCTAAATAGCCAATGTTAACGCCAGCCATTTCTTTAACAACAATATTTTTGTCTGATTTCATTCGTTCAACATCGGCTACATTTGGGTATGGCATAGCATGACACTCGCCTTTTTGTAACTTAGCATAACGAATTGCGGCATCTGGTGTAATAGAAAACACTAAGCGATCAAGTTTGGCTTTTGGACCAAAATAATCGGGATTTGCTTTATAAAGAATTCTGGAATCTTTTTGGTATTGTACAAAAGTAAATGGGCCTGTACCAACAGGAACTAAGTCTAATTTTTCTGGTGTGTTTTTCTTAAGCATAGCATCAGCATATTCAGCTGATAAAATTGATGCAAATGACATTGCTAAATCTGCTAAAAAAGGGGCTTCTGGATGGTTTAATTCAAATACAACAGTATGGTCATCAATCTTTTTAATTTCTTTGATTAAATCTGGGAATCCCATACTTTCAAAGTATTCATATTGTCCACCAGAAACTTTGTTATAAGGATGATTTTTATCTTTTTGTCGCATAAATGTAAAAATAACATCATCAGCATTTAGGTTTCGTGTTGGTTTGAATTCTTTATTGCTATGCCACTTAACATCATTGCGTAAATGAAAAGTATAGGTTAAACCATCTTGGCTGATATCCCAAGATTTGGCTAAAGAAGGTTCAATTTCGGTAGTACCTAATTTAAATTCTACCAAACGATTATAAACAGGAACTGCACTTGCATCCATTGATAAACCACTTGTTGCTAATTGTGGATTAAATGTTTCAGGCGAAGCCTCTGAACAATAAACCAATGTTTCAGCAGCATGAAGTTGTGCACTCGCAAGCATTGTTATTAGTCCTGCGCCCAACAAAAATTTACGTTTATATTTCCTTAGATTACTCATAAAACCACTCCAATTATTTAACTGTAAACCGATTTTGTAACATTTAAACAAAGGCAAGAATGTCGTATTTTTAATATTTTTTAAATATAGATTTAGTAAAACGTTCTAATTTTAAATTTTATATTAATTAACTTTTATTTTGTTTAAATTCATATTTTTTATTTCTTGCACATATACAGTGCAAAGCATACCATAATTAAAATTGTGATATAGCATAAAAGTTACAATAAAATTCCATTTTAGATTAAAAATAACTTTTAACAACAATATAACGACAGTTAAGTACTATGTAATAGATAAAATAAGCAAAAATAGTGCCATTTTTAATTTACAAATTTATATTAAAAAAGAACAGGTATATTTTATTTTCGTAGTTCTTAATTTATATCTAGTTCTAGAATTATTATATAACTTATCACTTAATAATTGATTTTAATAGAATGCATTATAGTTAGTGTAAGTAAAATAATCATTAAATTAATGATGTAAAATTAACTTATTACTGGATTTAGCTTAATTTTAGTTGAACACTGTTGAGTAGTGAAACAAGGTGAAAGGCTTATTTGAAAAAGGCTTTAGGCATAAAAAACTGTTATAAGCAGGTCTTAGAATTTGGTGATTGGTGCCCGGACGCGGAATCGAAGATGTGGGTTGAAGCCTTGTGGTGACTGGATTTGATAAATTTAGATGAAAATTTACCCGTATTTGTATCCTTAAATTTATCTGCTTTAAAAATGTACAATTAAGCCCAATTTTATTACCATAAAGAGATTAGCATTGTTCTTTCCTGAATTCCAGAATTAACAAATCCAAATTTAATATAAAACGCATTGGCTTCATCTGTTAAGCTATGTACCAATAGTGCTCTAGAACCAACTTGTTTAGAGACTTCTTTCGAGCGTAATATAGCATCTTTTAATAATGCTGCACCTAATCCTTTTGCTTTGTAATTTTTATCAATAGCTAAACGACCTAGAATAATAACAGGAATAGGATCGGGCATATTGCGCTTAAACCTACTCAATGTTAGTTGTCGATGCTGGATACTGCCTGTTGATAAACAATAAAAGCCGATTACTTTGTTATTGTCACAAATTACAAATGCACGTGAAGCACCACTTTTTTGATTTTTTAAGGATTTTTTCTTCAACCATTCATTCAAAGACAACTCTTCACAATCAAATGACGTAACATCATGATCTTCATTCAATAAGTGCGGTGCTTCTATTTTTCCCATGGTGACTTCCGGGACAATAAAGCTTGAATTTTTTCATTACTATCAAAAGAGGCTTCTATTGCATGATTGAAGGCATTTATCTGTTCATCGTCGATTAAAAAAAGACGCTGATCAAGCAAAACATCTTCAGCCTTTGAGCAGGCCGCTTCTAAAATAAAATCAGTGCGTGATTTAGATAGTAAATGCGCTGCAATATCAATCAATTCTTTTTGAGATGCCTTAGCTCTAATATTAATAGGCGATTCTTTGGTTTCAGTTCTCATTTTAATTGCCATTTTTTATTTAGTATGGATATGTATTGTATATCAAATTGATATACAAGTGGAGTGGTATTTAAATATTGAAGAAATAAGTAATATAAACTATAGAAATGAGCTGGGGTATTTAAAACTTGCAAACTAAAATAATTTAGATCGAGTGGTAATTGCATTGTGTATATTAAAAATCTCCATGAATATACAATTTAACAGAATTTTATCTTCAACAAAAAAACTATATAATTCAAACGTCATATTTAAAATTACATTGTTTTAGTTACAATATTAGGTGATACTAAAAACAACAATATTAAAACTGAAAGAAGCCTTGGAATTCCATAAACTTACTTTATACCATTTAAAAAATTGTATGAGCAAGGGGGAGAGCTTGCGCTTCAAGAAATTAGTCGTAAAAAGCCTATCGAAAAAATCGGGTAGAGCCGCATATCGAACAAGCCGTTGTCAATATGGCCTATGAATATCCAGCTTATGGGCAACATAGGGTCGCCAATCAACTCCGTCAAGAAGGCATAATGGTGTCAGGTAGTGGTGTACGCTCTATTTGGCTACGCCATGATTTAGAAAGTTTTAAAAAACGCTTAATTGCGCTAGAAACCAAAGTGGCACAAGAAGGATGTGTGCTCACTGAAAATCAATTACAGGCTCTTGAAAAAGCCAAAGCATCACGAGAAGCGCATGGCGAAATTGAGACACATCATCCGGGTTATTTATGTGCACAAGATACCTATTATGTAGGGCATATTAAAGGCATAGGGAAAATATACCAACAAACATTTATTGATACCTATTCCAGACTCGCTTTTGCTAAAGTC
>NZ_LZHJ01000055.1:0-9466 GCF_001690815.1 Gilliamella sp. GillExp13
CGCCTTAGATAAGGTTTGAATTGTTCATAGCGCGCTTTATTTTGATAAAGATAGTTATAGATTGATTGGACGCTGACTTTCTTTAAACGTGCAGCAATCTGCTCTGGGCTGTAATAAAGCATGAGGTATTTTTCAACTTGGCGCCATACCGAAGACTCTATTGGCTTACCATTACCGCTGTTTTTTCGCCTTTTCCTAGCTAGGGTTACCGCATCATGTGCTTGATAGGCTTGATTAGGTTTTGAGTTTCTTTTTATCTCTCGACTTATTGTCGAAGGAAGTCTATTGAGTAGCTGGGCTATCTCTTTTTATATTCTTTCCAGCTTGTAATAATACGAAAATCTGGTATCTTTCCTTCCTAGAAAGGTGATTATAATACATAGCAATCTCCAAACTGTGGTGGTGCGAAGGTGCTAGTATAAATCACCTTTCTACTTTCTTCACTCCACCGTGTTTAAAATTGCACTTCATGTTTGAATCCAGGAATATAAACACGAGTAATCTGTTCGAAATGCCTGCCGATAAAGATCGGCAGGTGAGGTGTTGGATTATTTTAATAAAGTTGCTGATTTTAATATCGCTATCAATAATTCCCAATAACGATAAACACTTTGAATGTTAACTTTTTCATCTGGTGAATGCGGCGAAACAATCGTTGGTCCAATTGATATCATATCCATATTTGGATAACTTTGTTTAAATAAACCACATTCAAGCCCTGCATGAATCACCATTATTTTAGCTTTCTGAGAAAAAATTTCGTGATATTTATCTTTAGCAAGCTTTAAAAGCCGTGAATCTAAATTAGGTTCCCAACCTGAATAACCTCCACTTATTTCATAATTAGCATCTGCTAATTGGCTAAGTGATGTCAATGTTGATACCACTGCATCTTTAGCGCTATCGACTTGAGAACGAATAAGAAAATGGACATTAAGTTGATTGTCCTCAATACTAACAATACCTAAATTGAGCGATGTTTCAACCACACCATGAAGTTGATCACTCATTCTAACTACAGCATTAGGCGCTGAATTTAACCAGCTTATGATTTTATTTTGATGTTCTGTAGTTAATACGCGTTTTACTTTGTTTGATTCAACTTCCGATAACGTTATTTCGATAGCAGGTTCTACATGACCTAACTCACTATGTAAAATTGTTTGATACTGTTTAACAATGGCTTCTAATTTTGGCAGTTCTTGTTTATTTAGTGTAATTTCAATAAAGGCTTCTCTTGGGATCGCATTACGTAGTGAACCACCTTTTATATCAGCTAATCTAAACGAAATATCTTGTGCATATTGCGCTAAAAAGCGAGCCATCAATTTAATTGCATTTCCACGACCAAGATGAATATCACAACCTGAATGCCCCCCTTTTAATCCTTTAAGTGAAATGTTCATATAACAATCATGCTTTTCTGGCATTACTGCATAAGTAACAGCAAAGGTTGTAGTAAAGTCAACGCCGCCAGCACAACCTGTAAATATTTCGCCTTCATCTTCAGAATCAGTATTAATTAGATAGTGACTTTTCAGCCAATTAGGTTGTAAACCAAAGGCACCGTGCATACCAGTTTCTTCTGATACTGTTATCAATACTTCAATTGGTCCATGTTCAACAGCAGGATCAATTAAAACAGCTAATGCAGATGCTAACCCAACGCCATTATCAGCACCTAATGTCGTTCCTTTGGCTTTTACCCATTCGCCATCAACATAAGCTTGAATTGGGTCAGTTAAAAAGTCGTGACTAGTACCTTCATTTTTTTGTGGTACCATATCCATATGAGCCTGTAATGCAATTGATGGGCACTCTTCCATACCTTTGGTAGCAGGTTTACTTAACAAAATATTACCTACTTTATCAAGTTTGCAATCAATACCATGAGTTTTAGCAAAATCGACGATATATTTAGTTATCATTTGTTCATGGTGAGATGGGTGCGGAATTTTACAGATATCATTAAAAATCTGCCAAACAAATTTAGGCGTTAAAATAGAAAGCATAATATAACCTCAATATTAAGTATATAATAAATTAATGAGTGGTTTTTTTTATTGAATCGCATTATAATAAGGTGCAATTTTACATCTATTTTTAGTTCATTAATATTTATTTATTCATACAATCGATTAAAATTGCAGGTTACTCAATGTCAACAGATCAAATTTTATTAACAGAAGAAGAAATCCAAGCCAAAAAACAACATAAAGCAGAACTTATTGCTGAAAAGAAAAAATTCAATGTTACTTGGGAAATGTTGCAATCCTATGGGCGCCAACTTTCTGAACGCTTATTACCTGCAAATCAATGGAAAGGTATTATTGCCGTTAGTCGTGGTGGATTAGTTCCAGCGGCAATTTTAGCGCGCGAATTAAGTATTCGCTATGTCGATACCGTTTGTATTTCAAGTTATGATCATGATCATCAACGTGAAAAACTAATATTAAAACAAGCTAATGGCGATGGTGAAGGTTTTATTGTTGTTGATGATTTAGTTGACACTGGTAACACTGCTCATACAATTCGCGAAATGTACCCTAAAGCTCACTTCGTAACTATTTTTGCAAAACCTGCTGGTAAACCACTTGTTGATGATTATGTTGTCGATATTGCACAAGATACTTGGATTGAACAGCCATGGGATACAGGTGTTATGTTTGTTAAACCTATTAGCGATCATAAATAATTGATAAGGAAGTTAAGGTTGTTATGGCAACTACCGAAAATCTAACTGAACAGATATTTAAACCACAATTTGATTATCCTGAAACTTCAACACTTATCAATCGCATTGATAATAGTAATGGTAGTAGCATTAGCGCCTTAGATGGGGAAGTTGACTCCAGATGGTATCGAATTATTAATCCCATTTTGTGGCATTGGCGTGGATTACCCAAATTAGAGGCTGAAGCGGTTTTATCAAAAATTGCCGCTTCAACTCGACACCACACAAATGATACCTGGCTAGACACTGTTGTTGGTTATCAATCTGGCAACTGGGTCTATGAATTTTTAAATCAAGCGGCAGTATGGCAAGCTAAAGCTGAATCAATTGATGAAGCAAATCTTATAGATGAAAATAAAAATAATTTACACAATTATTATCTCATAGCCAGCATATATGCAAGTATTGCTAGTTATCCTCATTTTAAAAATGACCAACTAGCAATGTATGCCCAAACATGCGCTTATCAGTATTATGCAAAAGCTCTTCAATTTTCGCCATTTTTGATAAAAGAACTGGAATTTAAAGTCGATAATCGTAGTGTCAAAACAATTTTACATTTACCAAAATGCGAAGGGACTTGCCCTGTTGTGTTGATTTGTAATGCGTTAGGCAATTTGCAGATCGATTATTATCGTTATTTTAGTGAATTTTTAGCGCCGCATGGATTTGCCATGCTAACTGTTGATCTACCAACTGTTGGTTATAGCCGTAACTTTGCTTTATCACAAAATAGTAGCCAAATTCATCAAGCTATATTAGAGCAGTTGTCTTCTGTTCCATGGATAGATGATCATCGAATTGTTGTTGCTGGATTTAGATTTGGTTCGCATATTGCCACACGTTTAGCTTATTTGATGCCAAATAAAATAAAAGGCGTATTTAACTTTACTCCGTTTATTCATCAAATTTTTGTTGATAAAGATCTGCAAAAAAATCTACCAGATAGTTATAAAGATATGTTAGCTAGCCGTTTGGGATTACCTTCAATATCCAACCAACAATTGGCAGCAGAATTAAAATATTTTTCACTAAAAAATCAAGGACTTTTAACTCATGCTTGCCATGTGCCTGTTATGAATATCATCTTTAAGGATGATAAGTTAAGCGATCTTTGTGAAGCAAAATTAATTCATTCAATCAAACAAAATAAAGTAATAACTGTACCTAAAACACAGTTACAAAAAAGTTTGCATCAGGCATTAACACAATCAGTAAATTGGATGAAGTCTGTTATATAACGTGAAAAAATAAGAATATGCTATGACTATTAAAAAACAACAAACCGTGGTTATTAAATTAGGCACCAGTGTACTAACAGGTGGAACAAAACAACTTGATCGAGCACAAATAGTTGAGTTGATAAGACAATGCGCAAGTCTACATCAAGATGGACATAAAATTATCATTGTTACATCTGGTGCAATTGCAGCTGGGCGCGAATATCTTAACTTCCCTACCCTACCTAATACTGTTGCTTCAAAGCAATTACTCGCTTCTGTTGGACAAAGTAAGCTTATTCAACTTTGGGAACAGCTATTTTCTATCTATAAGATCTATATTGGTCAAATGTTACTTACCCGTGCAGACCTTGAAGATCGTGAAAGATTTTTAAATGCCCAAGACGTTTTAAAAGCAATGTTAGATAATCATATCGTTCCTGTTATCAATGAAAATGATGCTGTTGCAACCGCAGAAATTAAAGTTGGCGATAATGATAATTTATCAGCACTAGCTGCCATTTTAGCCGAAGCGGATAAGTTGATTTTATTAACCGATATTGAAGGTCTTTATACTGCCGATCCAAGAGCTGATAAAAATGCCAAGTTAATTCATAAAATTGATCATATTGACGATAATTTGCGAAGTATCGCCGGTGGTAGTGTTTCAGGGCTTGGCACAGGTGGCATGAGCACAAAATTACAAGCAGCTGAGGTAGCTGGAAGTGCAGGCATAGAAGTTATTATCGCTGCAGGAAATAAACCAAATATTATTATTGATATTGTCAATAATAAACCGATTGGAACACATTTTTCACCACAAAAAACACCATTAGAACATCGTAAACACTGGTTGTTTGGTGCACCAAAAGCAGGCAAAGTGTTATTAGATGATGGTGCTGTTAATGCGATTTTAAATAATGGTAGTTCGCTATTACCTAAAGGGATTATCAGCGTAGAGAAAGATTTTTCTCGCGGTGAAGTTATTGATATTTGCGACAAATTTGGCAAACGTATTGCGCAAGGTGTCAGTCGTTATAACAGTGATGCTTTAAGGCAAATTGCTGGGCATCATTCTCAAGAAATTAGTCAAATTAT
This sequence comes from Gilliamella sp. GillExp13, assembly GCF_001690815.1. Lineage (NCBI taxonomy): Bacteria > Pseudomonadati > Pseudomonadota > Gammaproteobacteria > Orbales > Orbaceae > Gilliamella > Gilliamella sp. GillExp13. The sequence goes on from NZ_LZHJ01000055.1 coordinate 5,053, forward strand.
TGGCTATGAATATGGTCACGTTGCTGTTCACCGTGATGATATGATAATAAAATAAATAATAAACAACAAGAAAGGAAAATTATGGGATTAGCTATTGGAGGTATAATTGCTAATTGGTTAGCAGTGTTAAGTTTTTATTTATTGGAAGGAGATGAAATATCTAAAATAATTTTACCATTTTCACTTATTTTTGTATGCATTGCTACTTTAGGATTAGTTGCTACAATAATCAACAAAAATCTCGGTGGTGTATTAATTATTATTGGTAGTATCTTTTTTATTCCTTTAGGGTTAATTAGTATTTTTGGTGGAAGAAATATAATCGATCAAAGAAATAAGGAACTATTAAATGAAAGACGCAACTTACTAAAATAGAAATACGAGGCACTTTTAAGTGAAAAAATATCGAGTCAACAATTCAATGTGTTTAAAATTTTATGCTCGGCGTTTGATTAAATTGAAAATCATTATACTTATAATTACAAGTTTTCTATTATTAACTCTTCCTCAAACATTACATATATACCTAGGAATCTCCTTAACATCAATCATTTTTTCTATTTTGCAATACTATATGATTTATATCGAAATTGGAGCCGATTATATTACGTTAAGAACAACCCTTTTAGAAAGTCAGATTAGTGTACTTTTTGATGAAATAAAATTTGTTAAGTACGAATGTAAAAAAATACAAATTAGTTATTGTAATAGAATGACAAATGAAGAATCAATTCTAAAGATTAATTTAAATGTTCTTGAAAATAGTCCCAAAAAGGAACTATTAGATACGCTATATACCATTTTTATAAATAAAAAAATAACTTAATGGAAACAGGATATTCATCACTATCGACAAGATAAATTAAGAAATTTATATTATTTATAAAGATAGATTAATAATGAAAATACTAAAATTAATATTTAATTAATGAATATTACTATCAAACAAAAGGGAATAGAATTGAATATTGAAGTTAATAATTATTCAAATAACTGGCAAACAGAAAATCAATACTTGGTATTTTATCAACGATAAATATATAAAAATATTATTATTCTGTTATCTATAGTTTTCGTTATTTTTTATTTATTACTATGCGGTTCGTAAAAATACATTATTTTAGGTAAAACTTATATAACAGTAGGAAAAAAATAGTAAGTTAAAAATAGACTATAAACAAAATACTTCTTATAATCAAATTTTGATAGATTTAAATTGTATGACTGATGATAAGCAATCATTATTAAAAGAAATAAATAATATAAAACAACCAAATAGTAATATAAAATAGTGGTGATAATAATGTTACAACAAATGGCTAAAACGGCTAAACTTGCTTCATATCAACTAGCACAATGTCCTACCGCAATGAAAAACAACATTTTGATGGTTATTGCTGATTTATTAGAACAGCATAGCGCAAGTATACTCATTGCAAATGAAAAGGACATCCAAGCGGCGAAAAAACAAAATTTAAACGAAGCCATTTTAGATCGTCTACTCTTAACACCCAAGCGACTATCATCTATTGCCAATGATGTCCGTAAAATCATTTCATTAACTGATCCTATTGGTCAAATCATTGATGGTTCTACTTTAGAAAACGGTTTAAAGTTACACCGTCACAGAGTACCACTTGGCGTTATTGGTGCGATTTACGAGGCTCGACCAAATGTAACCATTGATATTACAGCTCTTTGTTTAAAAACAGGCAATGCCGCAATACTTCGCGGGGGTAAAGAAACAATCAATACTAATATGGCCACAATTTCTGTTATTCAAAAAGCGTTAAAACAAGTTGGTTTACCCCAGACAGCTGTTCAATATATTAATAATCCTGATCGTAAATATATTCATGAGTTACTTAAACTCGATAAGTATATCGATATGATTATCCCCCGAGGTGGTGCATCTTTACATAAATTATGTCGTGAACATTCAACAATACCCGTCATTACAGGTGGTATTGGAGTCTGTCACATTTTTGTTGATGAAAGTACTGATATTGATAATGCTCTACCAATTATTGTCAACGCCAAAACTCAGCGTCCAAGCACTTGTAATACGCTTGAAACGTTACTAGTCCACCGAAATATTGCGGAGCAGTTTTTGCCAAAACTTTGTCAGGTCATGGCAGATAATAACGTCGTATTACATACTGACCAAAACTGTTATGACATATTAAAAACAGGTAATGCAACTATCCTACCAGTAAAAAATGAAGAATTACGACAAGAATGGTTATCAAAAGATTTAAACGTGATCATTGTTGATTCACTTGAATTGGCTGTAGAACATATCCGCGAGTATGGTACGGGTCATTCGGAGTCCATTCTCACGCGTAACTTGCTTAATGCAGAACAGTTCGTAAATCAGGTTGATGCAGCTGCAGTTTATGTCAATGCATCAACACGTTTTACTGATGGTGGGCAATTTGGATTAGGTGCAGAAGTAGCAGTTAGTACACAAAAACTACATGCACGCGGACCAATGGGACTCGAAGCTTTAACTACCTATAAATGGATAGGTTATGGAGACAATTTAATTCGTCAATAATAAAATCCTAGATTACACCATGAAGAGCAATTCTTCTTAGCTCCTTAGAATAAAAATCGGCAGGGCTTTTAAACTTATGCCGTTTTCTTGGGCGTGTGTTCAATAGATATTGTATTTTCTTTATCTGTTTGTCGTCAACTACTGAAATGGCCGCTGACTTAGGTATAAACTGACGTATTAAGCCATTGGTGTTTTCATTTGTGCCTCTTTGCCAGCTTTTATAAGGCTCCGTGATGCAAAACGCGATAATTAAATGATAAATCAATTGATAATTGCATTTTGCATCAGTTTCAATATAAGAAAATAAATTTCTTTTTAACGATCTGTATACCAAACCTCAAATCGACTTAACTCAACATTCATTTCTTGAGTCAACCCTGCGCCACAGTATCGATAGATATTACCAGCAACACCAGATATTGGCGGAATACTATTTGTTACACCTTCCCACGATATTGTTTTTATCTGTGATTCATTCTGATAAAAATCTATTGTTGCATAGCCATTTTGATTAAAATACGCTCTCAATTTAATGCAGTGTTTCCCATCACTATCAACACTAACGGCCACAGAATCTCCAATTTTGGTATAATTTGATTCTTTCGTTTCCGTGTTATAGCGATGAACATAGATTGAAACAGTAGCGCCAAATCCAAAAAGTATAATACCATTTATCGTATTTTTTCTTCTCCCATTTGCTTGAACTAAAAAAATACCAGTTCCATTAGCAAACATTCCTTCCAAATAAATATTTGTTATTTTATCTTTATTGAATAATTGTATAACATTTGTTCCATAGTTGTCGTAAATGTCCGGTGAAAATTGAAATGATACAATTCGTGACGGTTCTGCTATTGGTGCTATTAATGTTTTATAATCTCGAAAAATACCCGTATTTTGTAATATATTTTTGTTTACCAATTTTGCTTGATAATTTGCAACAAAATCAAAATGACCAAACAATACCCCGGTAACAATATTATTATCTCCAACTAATTGAATCCGATTTAACCCATATTTTAATTGTCCTATATAATGGGGCGCATCAACCGTACTATAATCGTTAAATTGAAATGATAAAAAACCTGGTGTTGTTTTAATGATATTACCCGTTAATATGTCAGTTATTTTTATTATTGAGTCATTCGCATCATTTAATAGCATTCTGTAAATAATTGATGCGTCAACGTGCTCACACCATACCCAGATGTCCATCAGTATTTGATTTCTACAATCAAATTTAGATGATAAAACAAATGGATTTACCCCAAACTTAGCATTTGTTGTTGTAGACATAGCATCACTGCCAATCGGTGAATTAGACCTTGGATCTAAAAAATAAATGCTTTCATATGTATTATTACTGTCTATTTTTACTATATTATTAAATAGTATATTAGCTAACCAACTCGCTTGATATTGATGCCCTAAATCTCCCCAATGAGTTTTATCTGGTTGTAAATCAGCATAATTATATTTATCTGTGTTTTTTTGCATCCAATTTTTCATTGCTGTATCTAAGTCAAAAATAGGAATGTTTCGCATTTTTGCTATGTATTTTTTGAGATTATTCAGTCGCTCTATTTTTAATAATTTATTATCACCATGTCCAGTCAATCTTGAACGAACAACGTTACATGTTAATAAAATTGGTAGTGCACCTGATTTTTTTATTTTATCTATTAATAAATTTGTTTGAATTAGTGTGTCATTTAATACGTTAGTATTATTAGAACTTGCATCATTAATACCAAACCCAATAAAAACAATATCACATTTCCCGTAAAATTGATTATTTACTATCAATTTTTCGTAATTGTTTGTTGCCCATCCATTATCTAACCGTTGCCCAGAAAA